>JAVHVL010000141.1:0-8561 GCA_032160565.1 Pseudonocardiales bacterium
TCGAGGTGGACGGCGGTGGTGTCGAGGTGGACGGCGGCGGCGTGCTACTTGTCGGCGTAATGCAGTTCACCGTCGGGACAAAGAAGCCCTTTCTCTCTCGCGCGGTGCTGTAGTCGACCTGGACCCAGCACTTGCCGTCCGCACTGTCCAGCAGGGGTACGGATTGCTGGGTGGGTGAGCCCTTGCCGATGTCGAAGTCGTAGTTGACTTGATGGATCGGGTCTGACCCGGCGTGCGGACCGGTCACCAGGTTCTCGTGGATGTGCAGTCGATCCGTGCCGCAGGAGCCGACGATCGTGTACTGCACGGTGACCGTGGCGCCCGAGACGCTGTGATCACCCAGCTGCACCTGTACCGGGTCGCTGCACGGAGACAGCGTGGCCGTGTTTGTCACGGTGCCGGTCGCGGTGTTGCCGGCGTCGGTCCCGTCTGTTGCCCGGAACGCAAAACTGTGTGGCTGGGCAGCGGCGAGCGCAGGTGCAGTTGTGGTGACGCTGCCAAGTGCAACGAGACCCGAACCTAGCCCCGCTGCGGCGACCGCGATCAGCAGTCTCCGCCTCTTTGTCCCCCGCACCGGTCGGCGTACCGAAATCGTCCGCCGTGGAGTGTGTTGTCCTGCGCGAATGTACATATTCTGGCCCCCCCAATAAGGCGACGTGCCGCCTGATCAGTGCGACGCGAATTGATAATGACGTTAGCCGCCCGCGGCGCCAGTGGATCGTCCGTCTGCATGAGGTCGCCTACGTCATCTGTAGGAGATAACCGTCCGTGATCTTGGTCGCAACCAAAGACGTAGGGCTACTTCCCGCCGGCGAGATGTCGAAGAAGCGGGGTGATTCGATACTCGACGAGGCGTCGCATTCCGAGACTCGTCGCGGTTCGTTCGACGCCCGGCGTAGCCAGTATCTGGCCCGCCACGCGGTACAAGTCGTCAGCGTCGGCGGCCACGACGCGCACCAGGAGGTCGGTCGGGCCGGTCAGACCCGTCACCTCGAGGACTTCGGGGATCGCTGACAGCGCCTCGCCGAGCTCGGCGAGTTTGTGCTGGGTGGTCTGCACCGTGATGAAGGCCTTCAACGGGTAGCCGAGGGCGGCGGGGTCGATGCGGCGCTCATGAGACCCCAGCGCCCCACTCGACTCCAGTTTGGCCAGTCGAGCTTGGACGGTATTGCGGGCGATACCGACCGCCTCTGCGATAGCGAGGACGGTGGCTCGTGGGTCCGCGTTCAGCGCGAGCAGGATCCGGGCGTCCGTACGGTCGAGACGCGGATTGCGCACGTTGCTCATACCTGAACCACCTGTCTCATGGCGAATTGAGCGGTCTGCTCAATTCGAGTCTAGTCTGTTGCGCATTCAGGCCGTTGAGGTGTGTAGTGGCGTGCCATATCGCTGAGAACAGCCACCAACGTGCCGAAAGCAGGTCAGGCCGCGTGACCGGTACCGCTACGCCGCTGTTGCCCGAGTCGATCGCCGACGATCGGACGGCCGCTCTGAAACGCATTGAACAGCGCGTCCTGTGGCTGTCGACGGCGATGGTGGATCACGCCAACCGGGTGCGCACTACGAGCTCCGGTCTGAAGGTCGGCGGCCACCAGGCATCGAGCGCGTCGATGGTTTCGATCATGACCGTGCTGTGGCTCGAGCATCTTCGAGCGGCCGACCGGGTCTCCGTCAAACCACACGCGTCGCCGGTACTGCATGAGATCAATTACCTGTTGGGCTAGCTGTACGAGGCTTATCTCCCCACCTTGCGCTCGATGGGCGGGTTGCAGAGCTACCCCAGCCGGTCCAAGGATCCAGACGCACCCGACTATTCGACCGGGTCGGTGGGGATCGGAGCGACCGCACCGATTTGGGGTGCGCTGGCGCGGCGCTATGTCGACGATCATTTCGGCGCCGGGGGAGGCGGCAGGCAGTATTCGTTGCTCGGAGACGCTGAACTCGACGAGGGAGCCTGCTGGGAGGCGATCCTCGACCCGATGGTGGCTGCGCTCGGCGAGGTGGTGTGGATCGTCGATCTCAACCGTCAGTCGCTGGACCGAGTCATTCCGAACGCCGGCGCCTCGAGGCTGCAGGGGATGTTTGCCGCAGCCGGCTGGCAGGTCCTCGACGTGAAGTACGGGCGACTGCTCCAAGCGCTGTTCGCCCGCCCCGGCGGAGCGGAGCTACGAGCCCGAATCGACGATATGAGCAATGCCGAGTACCAGAGGCTGCTGCGCCACACCGCCGCCGAACTGCGCGAGTTGCTGCCCGGAGTCGGCGGGGGCGCCGCGGCGATCAAGTCGCTGCTGGCGGACGAGGCCGACGACGTGCTGCACGCGGCCATTCGCGACCTCGGCGGACACGACCTCTGCGAACTCGGCGCAGCGTTCGACAGCATCGACGATCACCGCCCCACAGTGATCTTCGCCTACACGATCAAGGGGTACGGGCTGGCGACCGAGGGCCATCCGCAGAATCACTCAGCATTGCTCACGGAGACGCAGCTCGCGGCGCTGGCAACCAGGATCGGTACTGATCCTGATCAGCCGTGGACCCGGTTCGCCGTCGGTAGCGACGAGGCCGAACTCTGTGCCGCGACCGCAGACCGGTTGCGCCGCGCCGCCCTGACGCCGACGCCGGAGCTGGCGGTGCCGAGCGATCTCGGTCGCACACCGACCGGCATCGCGACAACCCAGGCTGCCCTCGGGCGCACGCTCTTGGACCTGAAGCGAGCCTCACCCGAGATCGGTCGACGCATCGTCACCGTCAGCCCCGACGTGAGTTCGAGCACCAACCTCGGCGGCTGGGTGAACAAGGTCGGTGTTTGGTCGCACACCGAAGCGTCCGACTGGTTCGCCGACGATGCCGAAACGATCCTGCATTGGCAGGAGAAGCCGAACGGCCAGCACATCGAGCTCGGTATCGCGGAGACAAACCTGGTCGGACTGCTCGGCGAACTCGGCGCGACCTGGAGCCGCTGGGGACAGCCGCTCCTTCCGGTCGGCGTGATGTACGACCCGTTCGTGGAGCGAGCTCTGGAGCCCTGGTCGTTCGGTATCTATGCAGGCGGCCAGTCAATTCTCGTGGGTACGCCCTCGGGGGTGACACTCGCACCGGAAGGTGGAGCGCACCAGTCCATCAAGACTCCGTCGATCGGTTTGGAACAACCGGGGTGCCTTTCCTACGAACCCGCCTTCGCAATTGATGCGGAGTGGACCCTGCTGGCGGCATTGGCGCAGCTCGGCAAACCGTCGGGGCGCTCGGCGTACCTGCGCCTGTCCACCCGACCGATCCGTCAGGCTCTCGCTGCCGTGCCGACAGACCCGACCGCTCGCGAACGCAGGCGACGCGACGTTCTCGCCGGTGCGTACATGATCTGGCGTCACAAAGCTCCCGTGGTGACGATCTGCGTGATGGGAGCTTTAATTCCGGAGGCCCTGCAGGCCGAGGAACGCCTCGCGCGGTTGGGCTTCGGCGCCGACGTCGTCTGCGTGACCAGTCCGGGGCTGCTGTTCAAGGCAACACAGGCCCGGCGTGGGCTCGACGAGAGCGTGAACCGGATCTTGGGCCGAGTGTTTCCAGCAGACAGGGCGAGGCCGATGGTGACCGTGCTGGACGGGCATCCGCACACATTGGCGTTCCTGGGCGGCGTCAACGGCGTGCCGGCCACACATCTCGGAGTCACCCGCTTCGGCCAGTCGGGGGACCTCGACGACGTCTATCGACACCACGGACTCGACACTGACGCCATCGTCGGAGCGGCGCTCGACCTCGTCGACTGACGGTCTCGTCGAGCGGCCGGCCGGGCTGCTAGCGTCCGATCATGGTCACCCCGGAACGGGCTATCGACGTCATCAACGGCGCGTTCGGGAGCCACCCGGGATCTCGTGCGTTGCATGCGAAAGGCCGGTTCTTCAAGGGCACGTTCACCGCCTCGCCTGCCGCCGCGACGTTGACTCGCGCGGCGCACATGCAGGGCGATCCGGTCCCCGTTTACGTGCGCTGGTCGGACGGTTCCGGCCACCCGGGCGGGCGCGACGACAAGCCCGATGTGCGCGGCATGGCGGTCTCGTTTCGGATCTCCGACGGCTCGGCGACGGACATCCTCGCCCAGACCGCGCCCCGGTTCCCGGTGCGTACCCCGGAAGAGTTCCTCGACCTGGTGCACGCAAGTGCACCGGGTCCGCAGCAAGCCTGGCGGCTGCCGCGTTTCATAGCGACCCACCCCCGCGCAGCAGGCGCCCTGCTGGCGAACCTCAAGGCCGGCGCGCTCAAGCCGCCCCGCAGCTTCGCTCTCGCGACGTTCTTCGCGATCCACGCCTACAAGTGGCTCGATGCCGATGGCGGGTCACGCTGGGTGCGCTACACCCTGGCCCCGCAGGCGCCGCGGTCCACGACGCCACCCGGCAAGGGCGCCGACTTCCTGCAAGCCGAAATCGCCGAGCGCCTCGCCGCAGGACCGGTCCGCTTCACGCTGCAGGTCCAGGTCGCCGGACCGCGGGACGACCCGCACGACCCGTCATCGGTGTGGGCATCCCAGCAACGGGTCGACGTCGGGACCGTCGAGGTCGTCGAGCCCGACCGGGACCGTGAGGTCGGCAGCGACATCGTCGTCTTCGATCCGACCCGTGTCATCGATGGCATCGAGCTGTCCGACGACCCGGTTCTGCTGTTCCGCCCCGGGGTCTACGGCATCTCCGTAGACCGGCGCACGAAGCGCGCGACGCCCGGGGGCCGAGCGACCTCCACCGGATGCGACTAACGGTGACCGAGGGTCCGATCCGGCTGGCGATAGTGGGCAGTGCCTGGCGGGCCGAATTCTTCCGCCGAATCGCCGGCCTGCTGCCGGAGCGCTTCACGCTGGTCGGGGCAGCGGTGCGACGCCCGGAGGTCGCCGCCCAGGTCCGCTCCGACTGGAACGTACCGGCCTACCTGTCCCCGGCAGACCTCGTGAGCCGGCAGCGCCCCGAGCTGGTGGGGGTCGCGGTGCCGTGGGCAGCCACCCCCGACGTCGTTCGCGCTCTCGTCGAAGCCGGTTGTGCGGTGCTGTGCGAGACCCCGCCCGCGCCTGACCTGGACGGGCTGAGGGCACTGTGGCGCGACGTCGGCGCAACTCGCAGGGTCCAGGTCGCCGAGCAGTATCCGCTGACGCCCGGCCACGCGGCCCGAAAAGCGCTCATCGACAGTGGCCTGATCGGCACGGCGACCTCGGTGCACGTCTCCTCGACGCACGGTTACCACGCGGTGTCGATCATGCGCGGATTTCTCGGCGTGCCCCCGGCGGCCGCCACCGTGACCGGGCGCCGATTCACAGCTCCGCTGGTCGATCCGCTCGTTCGGGATGCGTGGACCGACGACGACAACCCGAAGCCGGCCGTGACGACCCTCGCGACGATCGACTTCGGCGACGGCCGGTCCGGGCTCTACGACTTCACCGACAACCAGTGGCACAACCAGTTGCGGCACCGTCGGATCGTGATCCGGGGCAGCCATGGTGAGATCGCCGACGACAACGTGGTCCGGCTCGCTGCAGAGCGGACGATCCTGCGCTCGGCGCTGGTTCGCTCTCAGCTCGGCTACGAGCTGAACCTCGACGGCTACGACACCGAGCACCTGTCGTTCGAGGGTGCCGTGATCTGGCGCAACCCCTTTCTCGGACTGCGACTGATGGACGAGGAGATCGCGATCGCATCGCTGATGACGGCCACCGCCGCATGGGCGCGCGACGAAGGTCCCGAGCCGTATCCGCTGGGCGAAGCATGTCAGGACCACCTGCTGGCACTGGCCATCGACCAGGCGTGCGACGCCGGCGCGCCGATCGACACCGACTTGGAGCCGTGGGCGTGAGAACGCGGAGGGACGGGTGAAGCCGCGGAGGGGGAGGTAGGCCGGGGCGGGGAGCGGGCGGGGTGGCCGTCAGTCCAGCCAGATGGGGTCGCCGCGGCGGATCGTGCCGCCGTGCGCGACCGAGGCGTACACACCGACGTTGACGCCGTGGTGCTGCGCGGCGGTGCGCAGGATGCCCGAGTCCTTGGGGAGGTCTGCCTGGGCCAGCGTGGTCATCACACACCGTGAGCAGGGGCCGGTGATGCTCAGCCGAACCTGATCGCCGATCTGGATGGTGTGGCCGATCCAGGCATCCTCCGCAAAGCCACTGCTGCGGTCCGATGTGTCCACAACGATGTTCGGCCGGAATCGGCGAACCTCGAACCGGCCGCCCGGCGAGAACTCCCGGAGCTGATCGAGCGTTGCCGCCGTCAGTACGTGCACGGCGGCGGCATCGAAGAACGTGCCCTCCGGCAGGTCGAAGTCGGTGACCGTGTCGCGGTAGTCGAGGTCTTCCATGTCCGGCCAGTACTCCTCAGCGGTGCCCACCCGGGCTTGCGACGGGGCCGCGTCGGGCTGGTGATCGCTGGGCTCGGCCGCCTCGAGCGTGACGGCACGGTCGAGCGCACGAGAGAGACGTTCGTCGTGGTCGGCCTGTGAACTGGTCACCGAGTCGCCGTCGGGCAGCGTGATGCGGACCCCGGGTGGCGACCCGCCCCGATCTGCGTCAGCGGCAAGTGCGGCACGGAACTCCAGCATCCGCGGCCACTTGCGGGGATTCTTCGCGCTGGCGACCTTGCCGTCCGAGCTGTCCACCAGGGCGTAGCTGCGGTCGCCCAGCAACCCGCGTTCCGTGACGGTGCTGGAGTCGAGTTCTTCGCCCAGCATCGACTTGACGGGGTAGCGCCAGAGCGTGACAACCGCACCGACCGGGTCTCTCGCTGGCAGCGTCATGACCTTCGCCCTTCCGGGTAGCGCCTCCGCCCCAGCATCGAAGAACGCCGCGGCGCGCTGGTGCTGAACCCAAGGCTAGGCGCGGCACGGGGCCCTGGGAACACCAACCGGCTGAGCCAGATCGACAGAGCGTTCCTGTTGGAAATCAACAATTTCCGGCCTCACGATCACCGCGGAGCGATAGGCAGCTCGACGACGAAGCTCGTCCATTCACCCGGAGCGCTGCGGCACGTGACGACGCCGCCGCTGGCGGCGACCACCGCCTGGACGATGGACAGCCCGAGACCGGTGCCGCCCCGCGCGCGCGATCGGCTGGTGTCGGTGCGGTAGAAGCGTTCGAAGATCCGCGCGACATCGTCAGGTGCGATACCGGGACCACGGTCGCGCACCTCGAGTCGGGCGGCGGTCAGGGTGGTCGTCAGCGTCACCTCGACCTGAGTGCCGGGCGGCGTGTGCACGATGGCGTTGGTCAGCAGGTTGGCCAGCACCTGTCGCAATCGATCGCTGTCGGCCGGGACCGGAACGTCGGACGGCGGCCCGGCATAGCTGATGCTGCGTGCCGGGTCGGCCGCTCGGGCGTCAGCCACGGCGTCCGAGGCGAGCGTCGCAAGGTCGGCGGCTCCGTCCGGCACGAGCTGGGACGTGCCGGGTTGATCCAGCTCGGCGAGCAGCAGCAGATCGTCCACGAGGCGACCCATCCTGGTGGCCTCGGCCTCGATCCGGCTGGTCGCCCGTAGCTGGGACTGCTCGTCGGTGACGGCTCCTTGCCGGAACAGCTCCGCATATCCCCGGATCGTGGTCAGCGGGGTACGCAGCTCATGGCTGGCATCGGCAACGAAGCGGCGCAGGGTCGCCTCACTCGCCGCCCTCGCGGTGAACGCTGCCTCGATCTGACTGAGCATGCTGTTCAGCGACTCGGCGAGGCGTCCGATCTCGGTCCCGGGCCGTCCGTCCGTCACCCGCTGGGACAGGTCTCCCTGGGCGATGCGATGGGCAGTGTGCTCGACGTCGGCCAGCGGGCGCAGCCCCAGCCGGACCGCGAGCGTGCCCAGCGCGGCAAGCAGGACGAGGACGACTGCGCTGACGATCCCGATGACGAGGTCGAGTCGGTGGACGGTGGAGTCCACGCTGTGCAGCGAGATGGCGACCGTGTCCGCTCCGGTGTGGTCCGATCGCTCGACCGCGAGGACGCGGAACGAACCGCTGCCCGATGCGGCGCCGACGGTGAACGGCGAGCCGTGGTGCGCATCGACGGCTGCGGTGTCGAGGCCGGCGACGTCCGGACGAGGATCGCCGGCTTCGAGGGAGCCGCCGAACTGGCGCTGGATGCCGCCGTGCGAGTCGACCTCGGTGAAGATGAACGGAGTCGGTAGCTGTCCGGCTGACCCAGGCTTCAGCGGCGGCCGGGTCCCGTCGGTCGGCGCGCGCGTCAGGGCCCGCAGCCCGACCGTGAGCTGCTGGTCGACCCGCTGCACGAGATAGCCACGCAACAGCACCGACGCTGTGACAGCGGTCGCCGCGATGCCGATGGCCGCCAGCCCGATCGTCGCGACGAGCAGCCGGGTACGAAGGGACAGGCCGCGAAGGGACAGCCGGCGAAGGCACAGCCTGCGAAGGGACAGCCCGCGAAGGGACAGCCGGCGAAGGGACAGCCTGCGAAGGGACAGCCTGCGAAGGGACAGCCGGATGCGGACCCGTCGCCTCATGCTCGCCTCCTCGACCGCCTCGCCGGACTCGTCGCGTCGGGCTGCCGCGAGGGTACGTCGCGGCGATGTGCCTGACCGAAGGCGTCCGCGGCG
>JAVHVL010000184.1:0-6210 GCA_032160565.1 Pseudonocardiales bacterium
GATCGCCGGTGCGTTCCTCTACCTGCACGAGTCCGAGCGGCTCAAGGGGAGCTTCGACTTCATCGGCGGCCTCGTCTCGGTGGCCGGCATGGTGGCCCTCGTGTACGGCTTCATCCACGTGGCGCACAGCGGCTGGGGCAATACCGAGACGTTCGTGGTGTTCGCCCTGGCGATCGTGCTGCTGGTGGGCTTCGTGCTGTACGAGGCGTTCGTGGCCGCCGAGCCGATGATGCCGATGCGGATCTTCGAGAACCGCAACCGCAGTGGCTCCTACCTCGTGATGCTCGTCGTCGGTGCGGCGATGTTCGGGATGTTCTACTTCATCACGTTCTTCGTGCAGCTCGTCCGTGACTACGGCCCGCTCAAGACCGGTGTCGCGTTCCTGCCGGTGGCGTTCACCATCGGCGTCACTTCGCAGGTCGTGGCCAAGATCCTGCACGTGGTCGGGCCCAAGATCCTGATGATCACCGGCACCACGCTGCTCACCCTTTCGCTGCTGTGGCTCTCGACGGTGCACGCCGACTCCGGCTACGCCGGCAAGTTGCTGCCCGGCATGCTCGTGCTGGCGGTGGCGATGGGGTGCCTGTTCGTGCCACTGACGAACACTGCCGTGTCGCAGGTCGCGAACACCGACGCCGGGCTGGCATCCGCATTGCTCAACGTGGGGCAGCAGGTCGGCGGTGCGCTCGGCCTGTCGGTGATGGCCACGGTGTTCGGCACCGCCGCGCGCAGCTACGGCAACTCGCACCGGTCCACGATTCCCAACGCGCTGAACGGCTTGCCCAAGGATGTGCAGCAGGCGATCGGCAAGCGCCTGGCCGAGGCGGGCACCAACCCGATCCAGAAGGCGGACATCAACAAGTTCATCGACACGCTGCCGAGCGGATCACAGGGGCAGGCGCGCAACTTCTTCGACGGTCCGTACAAGGACTTCGTGCATCACTTGCTGGCCCACGCGTCGGGGCAGGGGTTCTTCGCCGGCGCCATGTTCGGGCTCGTGGCGATCGTCGCTGCCGCGGTGATCATCAACGTCAAGAAGTCCGAGGTGCCGAGCAATCCGACGGAGACGCTCGTCGCGGCATAGCTCGTCGCGGCACAGCTCGTCGCGGCACAGCTCGTGGCCGAGTTGTCAGCTCGCCGTCTCAGCACTCGATGACGTTGACGGCGAGCCCGCCGCGGGCCGTCTCCTTGTACTTGACCTTCATGTCGGCGCCGGTCTCGCGCATCGTCTTGATCACCTTGTCCAGGCTGACGATGTGCCGGCCGTCGCCGCGCAGCGCGATGCGCGCGGCGTTGATCGCCGTCACCGCGGCCATGGCGTTGCGCTCGATGCAGGGGATCTGTACCAGGCCGCCGACCGGATCGCAGGTGAGGCCGAGATTGTGCTCCATCCCGATCTCGGCGGCGTTCTCCGCCTGCGCCGGCGTCCCGCCCATCACCTCGCACAGCGCACCGGCGGCCATCGAGCAGGCCGAGCCGACCTCGCCCTGGCAGCCGACCTCGGCACCGGAGATTGACGCATTCTCCTTGTAGAGCACGCCGATGGCACCGGCGGCGAGCAGGAACCGAATCACGCCGTCGTCCGTGGCGCCGGGCACGAAGCGGACGTAATAGTGCAGGACGGCGGGGAGCACGCCGGCGGCGCCGTTGGTCGGTGCGGTGACGACCCGACCGCCCGCGGCGTTCTCCTCGTTCACGGCGAGGGCGAAGAGGTCGACCCAGTCCATCACCCGCAGCGGATCGGTGGAGTACGGCTCGGCGCACAGCCGCTGATACAGCTCTGGCGCCCGCCGGCGCACCTTCAGCCCGCCGGGCAGGGTGCCCCCCTGCGACCAGCCGTTCTGCACGCACTGCTGCATGACTGCCCAGATGTTCAGCAGCTCGGCGCGGACCTGCGCCTCCGGGCGCCAGGCCGTCTCATTGGCCAGCATGACGCCGCTGATGGGCAGTTGCGCCTCGGCGCAGCGGTCGAGCAGCTCGGCACCAGTGGTGAAGGGGTAGCGCAGGACGGTGTCATCGGCCTTGATCCGATCGGTGCCGGCTGCGGTCTCATCGACGACGAAGCCCCCGCCGACGGAGTAGTACGTGCGCTCGCGCAGCAGCTCGTCCGCCGCGTCGTAGGCGAAGAAGCGCATCCCGTTGGGGTGGAACGGCAGGCTGGTGCGCCGGTGCAGGACCAGGTCGTCCTCCCCCAACGCGACCTCTTGCTTGCCCAGCAATTCGATGCGCCCGGCCGCCTTGACCGCGGCGACGCGCTCGAGCACCCCGGCGGTGTCCACCGTCTCCGGCCGCTCGCCCTGCAGCCCGAGGATCACCGCGCGGTCGCTTCCGTGGCCGTGGCCGGTGGCCCCGAGGGAACCGAACAGCTCGGCCCGCACCCGGACGACCTCGCTGAGCAGGCCGTCGTCGGCGAGTCCTACCGCGAATGTGCGGGCTGCCCGCATCGGCCCGACCGTGTGGGAGCTGGACGGGCCGATGCCGATCGAGAAGAGGTCGAACACGCTGATTGCCACGAAGCCATCATGCGCTGTTACCTAGCGGTAACACCTACCAACGGGTAACGAGTCCAAGCGACAACGGGCGCTCAGACGATCGTGAGGGTGACGTTGATGTTGCCGCGGGTCGCCTTCGAGTAGGGGCAGGTGTCGTGAGCGAGCTCCGCAAGTTCCTTCGCCTTCCCGACCTCGACTCCCGGAATCTCGATCTTCAGTTCGACGGCAAGGCCGAAACCGCCGTCCGGCGTCTTGCCCAGCGAGACGTCCGCAGTGATCGTCGAGTCCGACGTGTCGAGGTCCTGGGCCTTCGCGCGGGCGGCCAGCGCGCCCTGGAAACAGGCGGCATAGCCGGCGGCGAACAGGGTTTCGGGGTTGGCCTTCGGGTTGGCGGTTGAACCCGGCTTGCCGAGGTCGAGGTCTATGACGCCGTCCGCGCTGTGCACGTGGCCGGCCCGGCCACCCTTGGCGCTCGCCTCGGACGTGTAGAGGACTTCGGTCAGTTCGGTCGGCATTGGTGCTCCTGTCTGCGTGGGATCTTCCTTGATCGTCACAACGACGGTAGGCACCACCTGCTTCCCGCTCGACAGCGGGTCCGCACGGGTAGGTTGCCCGGCGTGAGTGCTCCCCAGGTCCGTCGGTCCCCCACCCATGACGCGGAGGTCGTTGCCGTCTGCGACCTGACCCCGCGCATGCGGCGCGTCACGGTACGGGCGGACAGCCTCGTCGGCCTCGAGACGCGCCCCGCGCAGGACGTCGAGCTGTATCTGCGCGAAGCGAGCGGCCGGCGGGTGAAGCGGCGGTACACGATCCGACATGCCCGGGCGGACGTCGGTGAGCTCGACCTCGACGTGCTCCTGCACGGCCACGGCCCAGGCTCGAGCTGGGGCGCGACGGCTGTTCCGGGCGATCGGGTGGAGTTCCAGGGGCCGCGCGGAAAGTTGCAGCTCACCTCTGCCGACTGGCATCTGCTCGCGGGAGACGAATCCGCGCTGCCCGCGATCAGCGTGGTGTGCGAGGCACTGCCCCCGGACGAGGCGGCCGTCGCGGTGGTCGAGGTGGGCGACGCCACGGACGAGCTGCCGCTACCCGCCACCGCGCACGTCCACTGGGTGCACCGGGGCTCGGGCGCGGCTGGGCAGCCTGATCTGCTGGCGAGGGCCGTAGCCGAGCTGCCGATGCCGTCGGGCAGCGGCCATGGCTACCTGATGGGCGAGACGCGTGCGATGGTCGCCCTACGCGCAGTCCTCGAGGCGCGCGGCGTGCTCCACGAGGCGATCTTCGTGAAGGGCTACTGGAATGTGGGGCGCCCTGACCGCCTGGCCGGTCGCCGCCCCGACCCCGCATGATCAAGTGAGCACGGTGTTCTTGCGTGGTATCCGGTCGGGGGCCGTCGTCGGCTCGGCCACTGCTCGCCGGCGGAAGGCGACCCGCACGCGAAACCCGACCAACGGCCCAACCCCTCGTCGCCGCGCTTTTCCTATCGCTCAACCGGGCCGGGAGGGGACCTGAAGGCGTGACCCGACCGAAGGCTCGGCCCCTCGTCGCCGCCGCTCTCCGCTCTCCGCTCCCCTACCCTCAGCCGGCACACCGCTCAGGCAGCGCGAGCCTCCGAACCGTGCCCCGCTCGATCACGTACGCATCACCCACGCGCGAGGTCACCGGCGCCGTAGTAGACGGCCAGCGCGCCAACGTGTCCCCCGTGACCGGGTCGACGCACCAGAGGCCGTCGCTCGCCGCGCTCACCCACAGCACCCGCGCGCCGCCGTTCAGCGTCGCAACCCCGAGGTGCTGCACCGGATCAGCGCGCGCCGGCGCCAAGGTCCCGGGATCGAGGCGGATGACCACCGCGCCGTACCTGCCCGTACCGCTGAGCCAGATCTGCCGGTTTGCCACAACGATATTGCCGTTGACCAGCGAGCCGATCCGCCGTGCGGCGGTGACCTTCCCGTCGCGCACCGCGAGGACGGAGGCGGGCGCCGGCGTGGTGAGGGCAAGCAGGCGCTTTCGCGACGGGTCGACCGTCACCGAGGCGATCGCCGGGGATATCGCCGACAGTGTCCGCACGTGCAGGGCACCGGGCGCGAGATCGGCCAGCCCGTCGGGGGTTGCGAGGTAGAGATGCCCGTCCAGCGCCGCCGCTCCGAAGACGACGGTCGGCTCGACGAGTGCCCGCCGCTGCCGGAGCGTGGCCGCGTCGAGCTCGAGGACGGGTGACTCCGAACTGCCCGTCCCGACAACCCACAGCCGTGCGACGTCCGGATCCAGCAGCAGCTGCGCCGCCGCGCCACCCAAGATCACGTTCGGCCACGGGAGCGCGGCCCGGGCCAGCACCCGGCCACCCGGGACCCCGACGACGAGCACCTCCGTCGGCCGCAGCACGTAGAGCCGGTTGCCGAAGATCACAGCCTGCAGCGCGTTCGGTTGGCCCCCCAGCTGCAGCGGCGCACCCGGGAAACGGAACGGGGCGTGGGTCGCGGTCGTCACCGCCTCGGGGCGGGCGGCCGGCTCGCTCGGCTTGGTGTGGGATTTCGTCGCGGCCAGCGTCACGAAGCCGGCCAGCACGGCAGCGCACCCCAGCGCGATGGCCCAGCGCGGCGGCCGCTCCCGACCCAGTTCGATGACGTCGTCGTCCGCCCCGATCAGCTCGCCGTCGTCGGTTACGAACTCCACTTCCGTCGGGCGGTCCATGTCAGCCCGGGCACCTGTCCAGGGGGAGGTGGACGGCGGCCGCACCCGTAGCGAGGTAGGCGACGCCGGCCGCTGAGGCCACGGCCCCTGGCGCGCTCGACCACACCTGCCGGCTCCCACCCGTCCGCCCGTCGATGCAATACAGCGCATTGCCCCCCGCGCCGCTGCGCACCCACACGGCGCCGTCCCCCGCGGCGACCAGCTGCGCCCCGGGGCCGAGCTCCGTTGCCACCTGGCTGTACGCGGTCACCTGCAGGCTCGCCGGGTCCAGCCGCACGAGGACGGCGCCAGCGGCGCCGTAGCCACCTGCCCAGATCGCTCCGTCTCCGGTGACGGCGAGCTCCCCCTTCGCGAACGGAAGCGCGCGGCGCGCCAGGATCGGCCGGCTGCCCGGCGTGAACTGAAGGGCGCGTGCTCCGTGCAACCCGCCCAGAGCGAGCCCGACGATCCGCGACCGCGTCCGGTCGGCGGCCAGCTCGGTGACGTCACCCGCGATCGCCGGCAGGGCGACCGGCTCCCGCGCCCCGGGCGCGACGTCCGCGATCCCCTCGGCAGTCGCGAGGTAGAGATGGCCGTCGAGCGCGGCCGCCGCCGATATCGCGGCGCCTGACCACGTCGTGCGCAGCCGATGCAGCGCCAGGTCGAACTCCACGACGGCGCCGTGGGGGGTCTGGAGAACGATCAACCACACCCGATCGGCCTGCGGATCGAGCACGAGCCGGGCCGCCCCCATGACGTCGGTGAAGTCCACGCCGCGCACACCGACCCGGTGGTAACCCGGCACGCCGACTAGCTGCCCGGACTGCAGGATCCAGGTCCGGTTGAGCGAAACCGCCACGTCCAGCACCGGTTTGGAGTCCAGCGGCAGGACGTTGCCGAGCTCGGAGTCGACGGCCGGCAGCGTCACCGGCGCCGGCGACGGCGACCGTGCGGTAGCCCCCGACGCCACCTGGGTCGAGTCATGACTAGCCGTGACCGCACCGGCGATCCCGACCAGCGCGAGGGCGCACACCGCACCGATCACCCA
>JAVHVL010000218.1:0-14021 GCA_032160565.1 Pseudonocardiales bacterium
CTGCCGCATAGCCGATGACGTAGACACCCCCCTGAAAATAGAGGATCACATTCTCCGCCTCGGTGCCTTGGATGGTGACCTCGATGCCGGCGACACCTCCGACCTCAACGGGATTCTGCTGAACATCGGGAGCCACCGGCACCCGTGCCATGAGTTCGCTGAACGCCGCCCGCAGTGTCGGCACATCCGCGCTGGTGTCGAGCCCGCCCTGGCGAAGGATGGCGTCCAGCTGGCGCTGCTGCTCTTTGCTCATCAGCACACTCTCGCCTTGACCCAGGTGAGCTGTCCTCACCTGATGATGGTGATTCCCCCGCCACAGGTTCCGGGCGTTACGCGATCTGGCGCAGTTCGAGAAGCTCGAGGCCGAGCGCTTCGATCTGGGCAAGGACGCCGAACACCCCGGACCGATCTTCAAGCAAGCCGGTGAGCATGGTCTCCCCGCCCTTCAGCTCAGACACCATCGTGGGGAAGGCGGACAGAGCGGTAGCTCCGAGCCGACCCTTTATCCGGATCGTGTACAAGCCCGGCGGTGCAGCCATGGAATCATCGTGCAGCCAGACCTAGTGAGCCGGCGACGCCGGAATCTGGTGATTGCACACGCCGACACTCAGGTTACTTCGGCGAAGCTTGCGAGCCGAACATCGAGTCACTTCGGCGAAGCTTGCGAGAGCCGGTTTGCGAGGAGCCGCAGCTGGCGTGCGCGTTGAACGGCGGCAGAGCGATCACGCGCACCGAGCTTGGCATAGACGTTGCGGATGTGAGTGTTGACCGTGTTGATCGAGACGTGGAGCTCTTGCGCGATCTCCGGCCGGGTCAGGTTTGTCGGCAGATATCCCAAGACGCGCAGCTCGCTGGGGCTGAGTGCGTCCGACTGCGATAGCGGCTCTCGGTCGGTGCGAGGCGCGGATGTGCCTTGCAGCAGGTCGACGATGTCAGCGAGAAGCCCAGCATGGGCCGTTTCGTGGTGCGGCAGCACGGCGAGCAGCTCCGCGGCGTCGGTCATGGCAAACGGGAAGATCAACCGGTGTGGCTCGGCGGCCGCGAGCGCCGCCTCGGCGGCGGCGGCGGCCGCGTTTCGATCCGCGAGGTGTAGGTGCGCGATGCCGGCGAGCAGATGCGTTTCAACGAGCATGAACGCGGGAACGCCCACCGGGGGTGGCGCGTCCCGTAGGTCTTGGAGTAGATCCAACGCCGCGGTGGGGTCTCCCTCCGTCAGGCAGATCACTGCGCGCGCGTTGCGAATGAAATCGGTCCGTTCGTGTTCGGCGGAGAATCCGGTGAGCGTCGCGCGCGCCTCATCCGGCATCCCGAGGCGAGCCTGCGTTGCCGCGAGCCATCCAACGACCGGGGTCGCGAGAGCGTGGACACCTGTCAATAGCGATTGCGCCCGCGCTCCCGTCGCGAATGCTTCGAGAGCCGCTTGATGCTGCCCGCGAGCGGCGTGCAACATGCCCGTCACGAGGTGTAGCAGCGCCGCGGCGGCCGGGTCAATTTGTGGCTCCGGGATCTCCCGGGCGCGGTGCAGCGCGCTCTCTCCTTCGTCGAAATCTCCCATCCAGATCGCCCAGAAGGCGATCGCTCCAAGCGCGGGCGCGAGTACCGGCCGATCGCACAAGCCATGTTCTTCGGCGAGGGCGACCGCCAGACGTCCCCGCTCGCGCACGCTCGCGAGCGAGACAAGCGTTGTCGGGAATATTTGGTGAGCGCGACATGCGACCTCGAGGTAGGGCCGGCCCATCGCCTGGGCAAGGGTGGCGCCCTCGGAGAGGTGCCGCTCGGCGTCGTCGAATCGCCGACACCACGTCTCGGCGATCCCGAGATTCAGCAGCGCGACTGCCCGGAGCTCACTCTCCATCGCGATCGGTTCGCTCGATCCGTCTGCCACCGACGCACCGAGCAGATTCACCTGGTCGATCACCTCGCCGAAGTGACCGCTGCGCCGGGCCAGCGCCAACTGCAGGGACGCGATTGCCACCACCAGGCGGCGCCGGCGAGCCGGCGGAGCGCTCTGGACGTGGGACTCGGCCAGCGCCAGCTGAGCGGCCGCATCCTCCATCCGCCCTTGGTTCAATTCATTCGCAGCGTGCGCCAGCGCCAGGTCGGGATGGTCGATCGATGCGCCCTCGGGGAACGGTTGCAGGACCGCGCGAATCGTTCCCGCCTGCCCGTCGAGGACCCACCTGAACGAGTGGTCTGCGACGAGCCGAGCGGCAGCGGGCCAGTCGCCGGCCGCGACCATGTGTCGCACGGCCTCGACGACATCCCCGCGGTCGGCGAACCACTGCGCGGCTCGGCGGTGGAGGTCCGGAACCTCATCGGCCAACGTTCGGCGCAGTTCCAGGCGCAGGAAATCTGCCAGAAGCTGGTGGTAGCGAAACCAGGTGCGCTGAGCGTCGAGCGAGACGACGAACGCGTTGGCTTCCTCCAGCGCCAGCAGCATCCGCTCGGAGCCGGATCGGCCGGCCAGCAGGTCGGCGAGTTCACCGTTCATCCGGTCGACAAGCGAGGTTCGTAATAGCATGCTCTGAACCTCGGTCGGCTGGCGTTCGAGCATCTCGGCCATCAGGTATTCGCCGATAGCCCGGTCGGTGCCCGAGAACTCCGCAACGAAACGCTCAGGATCCGCGTGACCGCTGAGCGATATCACCGCCAGGCGCAGGCCCGCCGCCCAACCTTCCGTGTGCTCGTACAACGCCGCCACCCCTGCGCCGGACAGGCTGATCGCGGATCCGGCAAGCAGCTCGCGCGTCTCGCGTTCGGTGAATCGCAGATCGCCGGCTCGGATCTCGGCGATGTCGTCGGCAAGGCGGAGCTGATGCAGTCTGATCGACGGATCCCGGCGAGACGACAGCACCACGCGCGCAGAGCTCGGCAGCATCGCGAGAAAATTCTCGAGCTGCGAAAGGGCGTCCGCTGACCTCAGCTCATGGAGATCGTCGATGATCAGCACGACGGGTTCGGCGTGCTCGGCGAGCTCAGACAGGACGCTGTCGATCACCTGGTCCACGTCAAGCCCAGCGGTCGTCGCAGGTGGCGTCTCGGCATCAATCGAGGGCGCCGGGCTGCGGATCGCGTCGAGGACGGCGCACCAGAACCGCTGATCGTTCTGTTGGTCGCGCTCGACTGACACGAACGCGACCCGACGGTTGGTCGAGCGGTCAGCCCACGCACGCAACAGCGAGGTCTTCCCACTTCCCGGGGGCGCCGAAATGACCGTGAGGCGTTTCGTCACAGCGCGATCGAGTAGCTGGAGGAGATCTTTCCGGTCGAGCAGCCCCCGGGCGCCCGAAACGTCTCTTGAGAGCAGCTGCGGCACGTGCTCCCCGCGCTGCCTCGTCACCAAGCTGGTCATCCGGCGGGGTCGAGCTGGCCCTGGCGCAGGAAGGCATCCAGCTGGCGTGGCTGCTCTTTGCCCATCAGCACCTCTCCCATCTCGGAGTCGGCTGGCGCGAGACCTTCCACGAGGCATAAACCCTTGCTTGTGCAAGCATATGACGCAAAGCGCGCCTTGCAAATCCGATTGCTCCTTCTGCTGAGAGAGGGACGTCAGCATGGCACGGCTGCGGGGCCTTCGAATCCTTGAATCCCTTAGTCGTGACCGCGGCGTCGTCCTCAGTCATGCTTAGGCGGAAATGAGCAGAGCGACGCCACCGGTTCGCTGGTCAGGAGGGCAGTTGCTCGGTCGGGAACGCGAGCGCGCGGTCCTCGACCGGCTGCTAGCGGGCGTGCGCGGCGGGCGCGGCGTCGTGTTGGTGATGCACGGCGAAGCGGGCGTTGGCAAAACGGCGCTGCTCGAATACGCGGTTGAGGCCGCGCGCGGGTTTCGGATCGCCCGGACGTCCGGGGTCCAAGCGGAGATGGAACTCCCGTTCGCAGCGGTGCAGCAGCTGTGTTCGCCGTTCCTCGACCTTGTGGACCGTCTCCCGCAGCCCCAGCGCGAGGCGCTTGGCGTCGCGTTCGGACTCGTCACAGGGCCCGCACCGGATCCGTTCCTGGTCGGACTGGCGGTTCTCGGCCTCGTGTCCGAGGCGGCCGAAGAGCGATCGCTGTTGGCTGTTGTTGATGACGCGCATTGGCTGGACCATGCGTCGATGCGGGCGCTTGCGTTCGTCGCTCGCCGCCTGTTGGCGGAGAAGATCGCACTCGTGTTCGCCGCGCGCCAGGTCGACGACGCGCTCACGGGCCTTTCGTCCCTTCCCGTTGGGCCGCTGCGGCATCGAGATGCGCGGGCGCTGTTGGCATCCGCCCTGCCGGCTCGGCTCGATGAGTCCGTGCTGGAGAGGATCGTTGTCGAGACCCGGGGGAATCCGCTCGCGCTGCTGGAGTTGCCGAGGGGGCTGACGCCACGGAGCTGGCGGGCGGGTTTGGATTGCCGGCAGCGGTGCCGCTGTCTGCCAGCATCGAGGAGAGCTTCACCCGGCGGCTGGAAGAGCTTCCCGATGACACACGCCTGCTGTTGTTGCTGGCCGCGGCGGAGCCGGTCGGAGACCCGCTGTTGCTGGCGCGCGCGGCCGAGAAGCTCGGAATTTCGACCCGGGCCGCGGCCGCCGGCGAGATCGACGGCCTTCTCAACCTCGGAGAACACGTCACGTTCCGCCATCCGCTCGTGCGCTCGGCGGTGTACGAGTCAGCCCCGGTGGAGCAAAGGCGGGCTGTCCACTCAGCCTTGGCGGAGGTCACGGATCGCGCGGCAGACCCGGATCGCCGCGCATGGCACCTCGCCGCTGCAGCGTCAGTACCCGACGAGGCGGTAGCGGCTGAGCTCGAGCGCTCGGCGGGTCGTGCGCAGGCACGGGGTGGGCTGGCCGCTGCGGCGGCGTTTCTGACGCGTTCTGTCGCGTTGACGGGTGACCCAGCGCGGAGGGCGGACCGGGCGCTTGCCGCCGCGCGGGCGAATCTGTATGCCGGCGCATTCGATGAGGCACTGCGGCTGCTTCCGATCGCCGAGGCAGGTTCGTCGGACGAGCTGCAGCTGGCCCAGGCGGAGCTGCTCCGCGGACAGATCGCGTTCTCATCCAACATTGGCAGCGACGCGCCGCCGCTGCTCTTAAGTGCTGCGAAGCGACTAGAGCGCTTCGATGTCGACCTGGCGCGCGAGACGTACCTGGACGCGTGGGGCGCAGCTTGGTTCGCCGGGAGTTTGGCCACCGCCGGTGGGCTGCTCGAGGTCTCTCGCGCGGCGACGTCAGCACCCCCCTCAACACACCCGTCGCAGCCGTTCGATCTGCTGTTGGACGGACTTGCGCTGCTGATCACCGCAGGACGCGCCGCAGCGGCGCCCGCGCTGAGGCGCGCATCGAGCGCCTTTGCCGCCGCCGAGACTCCGGCCGAGAACAGCTTCCGGTGGACCGCGCTACCCCCGATACCGGCCTATGTTCTCTGGGACGATGAGAGCTGGTACGCAATCAACGCGCGTCAGCTGAAACTTGCACGCGAGGCGGGCGCACTCGCTCGCGTGCCGATGGGGCTGATCACCGGCGCGGTCATTGACGCCTGGTCAGGCGAGTTCGCCAAGGCTGCGGAGGCGACGGCGGAGGCCGATGCGATCGTCCAGGCGACAGGAACCCGTCTCGCGCCTTACGCGGCGATCTTGCTCGTGGGTCTTCGGGGTCGGGAAGCTGACGGATTCACGCTGCTCGACGCGGCGATCAACGAGGCTGCCGCCGTGGGTCAGGGATTTGCCGTGCAGTGGGGCGAGTTCGTGAAGGCGATCCTGTTCAACGGACTCGGGCGCTACGGCGAGGCGCTGGTTGCCGCCCAGCGGGCGAGCGATGGCATGCGCGAGCTGTTCATATCCAGCTGGGCGTTGGCCGAGCTGATCGAGGCGGCGAGCCGGAGCATGGCGCCGGGAGATGCCGCCAGTGCCCTCGAGCGCCTCACGGCGGACACCGCCGTCGCCGGCACCGACTGGGGGCTGGGGATCGCGGCCCGGTCACGAGCCCTGCTGACGGACGGCGACGCGGCTGAATCGCTGTACCGCGAGGCGATCGAACGACTTGGCCGCACCCGGCTTCGACCCGAGCTCGCGCGTGCACATCTCCTCTACGGCGAATGGCTCCGACGTCGGCAGCGACGCTTGGACGCCCGTAACGAGCTGCGCATCGCGCACGAGATGTTCTCCGGGTTTGGCATGGAGGCGTTTGCTGAGCGCGCTCGGGTCGAGGTCGAGGCCACCGGTGAGCGCGCCCGCAAGCGGACAGTTCCCAGGATCGACCAGCTCACTCCGCAGGAAGCGCAGGTCGCGCGCCTCGCGGTGCAGGGAAACACCAACCGGGAGATCGCCGCGCAGCTGTTCATCAGCCCAAGCACCGTCGAGTACCACCTACGCAAAGCGTTCCGCAAGCTGGGTGTGAAGTCACGGACGCAGCTCGCACAACGCAGGTTCTAGGTTTCCCGCCGGCGCATCCCGCGCAGGTACGGCGGCTGTCTCGGCTCGTGATCGAGCGTGGCGGGCGTGGCGGGCGTGGTGGCTGGCGGCTGGTGATGGCTGACCCTGAATCACCGGGATCCGGCGATGACGCATCACCCGCGCGCTGGCCACGATTCGAATGCGATCGCGGCCGCCGCGTGCACCGAAAACCGCGCCACAAGAGGAGATGGACGATGAACAAGGAGCTAGGGGTCTGGACGTACGAGGACTGCGCGCTCGTGCTGATCGACTACCAGAACGAGATGTTCGAGGTGATTCGTTCGGAGACGAATGCCGACCTGGTCGAGCTGCATGTGCGGCTGCTGGCCAAGACGGCCAAGGCGTTCAACATGCCGATCGTCCTGTCGACGGTGGGGGTCGGGTTCGAGTTCAACGGGCCCACGCTTCCGTCGGTTCTGGCCGAGCTCGACGGCATCGCCCCGATCGACCGGTCGTCGATGAACGCGTTCGAGGACAAGCCATTTCGAGACGCGGTCGAGGCAACGGGGCGCAAGCGGCTGATCATCGCCGGACTCCACACCGAGATCTGCCTGACGTTCGCGTCGGTCGAGGCGCTGAAGGCCGGCTACGACGTGTTGTACGTGACCGACGCCGTCGGTGGCCGCTCGCAAGCTGCGCACCGAACCGCCATCGACCGGCTGGCGCACGCCGGGGCGGTTCCGACCACGGCACTCGCAGTCACCACCGAGCTGTTCCGCGACTGGGCGTCGCCACTCAGGGCGCCGGCCCTCGACGTCATCTACTGGTATTTCACCGAGGTTCCGAACCACACCGACGAGGTCGGCGTCGCGGAGGCGGAGAAGGTCGCCGCCGCAGCCCATGGAGGCAACTGAGTTGTCCGGCCGGCTGGCGGGGAAGGTCTGCATCGTCACGGGCACGGGCGGGAGCATGGGGCGTGCTACGGCCTTGGCGTTCGCCCGAGAGGGTGCGAAGGTCGTCGGCTGCGACGTCTTGGTCGAGCCAGCCGAAGGCACCGTCGAGATGGTTCGCGGAGCGGGTGGCGAGATGGTGTCGGTGCAGCCGTGCCATCTCAGTGATCCCTCCGAATGCGCCAAGCTCGTCGAGTTGGCGGTGAGCGAGTTCGGCCGAATCGACGTGCTGTTCAACCTCGCCGCCAAGACCCACTTCAGCTGGCTCGAAGACGTC
Organism: Pseudonocardiales bacterium; assembly: GCA_032160565.1. Taxonomy (GTDB): domain Bacteria; phylum Actinomycetota; class Actinomycetes; order Mycobacteriales; family Jatrophihabitantaceae; genus RYN-117. The sequence continues at coordinate 7,577 of JAVHVL010000218.1, forward strand.
ACCGACGACGATTGGGATGCCGCGCGTCGAGACGAAGTAGACCTCGTGCTCTACCTGACCCGTGCCGCGTGGCCTCACCTGAAGGCCACGCACGGTGTCGTCGTGAACATGGCTTCCCTGAACGGATCCCTCAGTTTCAAGCTGCTGCCCTCCCTGGCTCACACCACGAACAAGGCCGCCATCATCGGGATGACGCGCCAGCTCGCCATGGAGGGAAGCACGGACGGGATCCGGGTCAACTCCATCTCACCGGGTCTGATTGAGAGCAATGCGACTCGAGGAGAGCTAGCGGACGACGGGTTTGGCCGCGAAATGCGCGACAGGACTCTTCTTGGTCGGCTCGGGCAGCCGGAAGAGGTCGCGAACGCTGCCCTGTTCCTTGCATCCGACCAGAGCTCCTATGTCACGGGCATCGACCTCGTGGTCGATGGCGGAATGAGGGTCTGGTAGCACCGGCCGCCCAGCAGAGGGGGAGAGCTCGATGTCCAACGCTGACACCACCGCGCCGCCCGCGCATCAACGACGTGCGCACCTTTCCGGGTTCTGGACGGTGGCGTGCGCCTTCCTTGTCGTCATGGCGTTCGCGACGCTCCCGAGCCCGCTCTACGGCCTCTACCGAACGCGAGATCACCTGTCCGCGTTCACGATCACCATCGTCTATGCGATCTGGGCGGGCGGCACGATCGCCACGCTGCTCGTGAACCGGCTTGTCGCCGCGCGCATCGGGCGCCGCGGCGTGATGCTGGCCGCAGTGGTGACGATGATGGCGGCGGCCGGGTTGCTCGCCGCGTGGAAGGACCTGCCCGGGCTGCTGATCGGGCGCCTGCTCACCGGAGTGTCGGTCGGGCTCGCCGCAGGCACTGCGATCGTCTACCTCATCGAACTGACGGTGCGGGCCGACTCGAAGGCGTCCGTGGTCCGAGCCCGGACCATCGGCACCTCGGTGAACGTGGGCGCGCTCGGGATCGGTCCGCTGATTGCCGGCTGCCTCGCGCAGTGGGCGAGGTGGCCGCTGACTCTGTCCTACCTCGTCTTCGTTGCGCTGGGAGCGGTCACGTTGATCGGTCTGGCCGCCGCACCCGAAACTGGCGCGCCGGCTCCGCGAGAGAGATCGAGTAGCCAGCCGACGGGCGCTCGACGATCGATCAGACTTCCAGTTCCCGCAGCCGCCGCGACGCTCGCAGCGTTCGCGGCAAACGGGCTGTTCGCGGGACTGTCCGGGCTGTTCCTGGCCACCACGCTGCACCATCCGTCGCATGCACTCTCCGGCGCCACGCTGTTTCTGGTGTTCTCCGCCGGAGTGGTGTCCCAGTTGGCAACGAGCAGGTTGCCAGCGTCACGCGTGCTCGCACTCGGCACGTTCTCCATGCTCGTAGGTCTCGCCCTGCTCGTGGTCGCCGTGCGCCTCTCGACGCCAAGCCTGGCGATGTTTCTGATCGGGGGTGCGCTGATCGGCGCAGGCGCGGGCGCAGTCTTCAAAGGAACCACCGGGATCGTCCTCGGAGCAAGCGCGCCTGAAGACCGCGTGGCGATGACCTCCGCGCTACTCATCGCGCTCTTCGTAGGGCTCTCGGTCCCCGTCATCGGAGCTGGAGTTGCGCTCAACGAAGGTGCAAGCGCACCCGATACCGTGCTCGGGTTCGCCATCGTCGTCGCGCTCGGCGTTTCCGTCTCGGGCTGGGCACTGCTCGGACGCCGACCCCGTACCGCCTAAGTACGGGCGTCCTGGAATCGCGCCAGTTCGGCGCGGGCCGCGTCGTCGAGCCGCACGCCTGCCGCGTGGACGTTCTCTGCCAGATGCGCCCGGGTCCGGGTTCCGGGAATGAGCAGGATGTTCGGGGCGAGGTCCAGAAGCCAGGCGAGTGCGATCTGGGCGGGTGTTGCTTCCAGTCGGGTGCCGAGGCCGGCGAGGGTGGGGCTGGTAAGCAAGGCGTTCTGCACGCCGCGCGGCCAACCGAGCGGGCAGAACGGCACGAACGCGATGCCTCGCGAGCGGCATTCCTCTAGTAGCGCGAGCGAGCGCTGATCCGCGAGGTTGAACAGGTTCTGCACGCAGACGATCTCGGTCTGAGCGACTGCTCTGAGCAAGTGGTCGTTCGAGATGTTGCTCAGGCCGATCCCGTCGATCAGGCCTTCGTCGCGGGCCGAGGCGAGCGAGGCGAGTTGGGCGTCGAACCGCGCCCCGGGCGACGATTCGTCCATGAGCCGCAGGTTCACGGCGGCCAACCGCTCGACCCCCAGCGTGGTGAGGTTCTCCTCGATGCCGGCGCGCAGCTGATCCGGGTCGTCGTAAGGCAGGACAGCACCGCGGTCATCGCGGCGTGCGGCCACCTTGCTCACGATCGCCAGATCGCTCGGGTACGGGTACAGGGCTTCACGGATCAGCTCGTTCACGACACCGGGCCCGTAGTACTGCGCGGTGTCGATGTAGTTGATCCCGCTGTCCACCCCGGTACGCAACACGCGCAGTGCCTCGTCGCGGTCACGCGGCGGCCCGAAGACGTTATCCCCGGCCAACTGCATGGCGCCGTACCCCAACCGGTTGACCTGCCATCGACCGAGAGCGAAGGATCCGGCGGCCTCGAGACCTGATTCAGGAACGGTCATTTCGGCCTCCGCGTCGCCGATTCGTCCACACTGATGGCCACGGCTTCCAGTACTCGTGCCGTCCGTGCTTTGTCGGCATCGTCGATGTGGTCCACGACTAACCGGCGGACGCTCGCGAGATGTTCCGGGTAAGCCGATTTCAGCGCCGCGAGACCCTGCCGAGTCAGGTACGCGATGTTCCCTCGACCGTCGGTCTCACTCCGGCGCTTGAGGATCAGCTGACGTGCCTGGAGGTCGTCGAGAAGCCGCGACATCCTGCTGACAGACAGAGCCGCGGCCGCAGCCAGATCAGTGATGCCTAGTTCTCTCTTCGGCGCCTCCGACAGATGCATCAGCGTCGTGTACTCGTTCGCGGTCATTCCTCGCGCACGGACCAGGTCGTCGCCGAGTGCGCGCGGCAAGGTGATCACCAGCCGCATCAGCGATCGCCACAACACTTCCTCTGTCTGAGTCAACGGTTCCACCTTTGCCACGCGGCGAGTCTACTTGCGTAAGCAAGTAGCTTGGCTTCGGCGCGCCGCCGCGCCTGGGTGCCCCGGATTTCGCCCGAGCTGGTGTCAGCCGGCGTCCGTAAGCGTCATGCGGGTCCGTACCGCGCTGCGGTCGTGCCGATCATCGGCGACCTGACGCTCGAGCTCCCGACCGCCGTCATGGCGTTGGCCGAGGAAGCCGCAGTCGAGGTCGCGCGTTTCGACGCCGAGCTCGGCTCCGAGGTAGCTCCGTTCGCCGCAGTGCTGTTGCGCTCGGAGTCGGCGACCTCCTCGATGATCGAGAACTTGTTCTCGGGTGCGAAGGCCATCGTGCTCGCCGAACTCGGCAGTACCGAGAAACGCAACGCGACGGAGATCGTCGGCAACGTCGAGGCGATGAGGGCGGCGCTTGAGCTGGCGGACCGGCTCGATGGCGATGCGATCCTGGCGATGCACGCCGCGCTCGTCGCCAAGACCGACCCTGGAATCGCCGGACGGTGGCGAGAGGAGCAGGTCTGGATCGGCGGCGACTCGTTCGGGCCGCACGGAGCGACGTTCGTCCCGCCGCACCACGAGCACGTCCCCGGGCTCATGGACGACCTCGTCCAGTTCACGCGGCGTACGGACTTGCCACTGTTCTCGCAGGCGGCGATCGCACACGCACAGTTCGAGACCATCCACCCGTTCCCCGACGGCAACGGCCGGACCGGACGGGCACTCGTACACGCGATGCTGCGCGGCCACGGATTGACACGCAATGTGACGGTGCCGGTGTCGGCGGGGTTGCTCGCTGACACGAGCGGGTACTTCGATGCGCTCACCGGGTACCGAGATGGGGACCCAGCTGCGATCGTCGAAAAGCTGGCGGAGGGGTCGTTCGCGGCGACGGCGAACGGCCGCGAGCTGGTCACCGAGTTGCGTGCTGTGCGCACGAGCTGGGACGACAAGGTCAAAGCCCGGCGTGGGGCAGCGGCATGGACGTTGGCTGACGTCCTTCTCCGCCGGCCTGTTGTCGATGCGGCGAGCGTTGCGGCCGAGCTGGGTGTCACGCCGCAGAACGCCCAGCGCGCCATCGCTCCGCTCGTCGAATCCGGGATCCTCACCGAGTTCACCGGCTTCAAGCGCAACCGCATGTGGCAGTCCCGCGAGGTGTTGTCGGCGCTGGACGAGTTCGCCGCACGCGCCGGCCGGCGCGGACGCTGATTCGCAGGACGCTGGACTGATAGGAACATGCGGAGGTTGCGACGTCCAACCCCGCAAAGCCCGCACGACGACTCTAGGAATGATTCATTTTCTTGCGTTCGTCAGGCCGGCGACGCTCTCTGTCAGTTAGCCCCACCGCGCTCACGTCTCCCACGGCTATCTGGGTCGCTGCGCTTGGTGCGTCGCAGGCTGACGGCGACGGCGACCGGCCAGCCGGTCTGAATCGCAGAACTCACCCGTTCGGCCAGGCCGAGGCTGCCACCGACCTGGGTCTCGACCACGGTCCAGGAGAGCAAGATCAGGAACCCCAAGGACACGACGGCCGAGATACGAGCGCTCACCAAGATTGAGGCGGGTGCACGTCTTTGGGCGGCCAGTGCCGGCCATACCGTGATGGCGACCGCACCAATGCTGGTGAATACCAGATGCTGTGCTCTGCTCCCACTTGCCGGTTGGGGGCTGGCTGCGATGCCGATCGCGGCCAGACCAGCGACGACCAACCCAACCCGAGCCCGAAGAGGGAGGACACGCAAACCGGCGGCAGTCGCGAAATGGCACGCTCCGAGCATGTACACCGCGCCGGTGACGATCCAGCGATCCGTTCCGGCGCGGCCGGCAAGCACGCTCACCGTTTGCCGCATCGGGCTGTAGGACGTCGGTTGCACCGCATCGCCGATCAGCCAGGCGATCGTGAGCAACGTCGGCGAGAGACCAGCGAACACAGGCACCCATGCGGCGACCGGTCGATGTGGGCGCAGCCAGCGGGACACCGCACTTGCCGTTGCGGGCCCGTGACCCGGAGCCGCCGCGTCGATTGCCATTGTGCGCTCCGGACGGGTGAGGTACCGCGGGATGGGTCAGGCCCAGGCCGGTGCCGGGGTCCACAGGTCGTCGATGGCGCGCTCGGCCTCGGCGAGGCTCTCCTCGGCCAGTGGGATCAGTTCGGCCATTGCCGGGGTTGTGTGGGCGAGGGTGAGTTCGGCGGTGATGAAGCGCGGCACCAGGCCGATGATCGAGACGGCGTGCGGCAGCCAGGGTTCCGCGTGGTCCCATCCGTGTCGGGGCGCGCCTTCGGCGTAGCCGCCACCGCGGCTGGCGAGTACGACGAAATCCCGGCCGCCGAGCAGCGGGGCGTGAGTCTCCGGATCGAGGGAGAGGCCGCGGGCGATGAGGTGGTCGAGCCAGGCCTTGACGCTGCTGGGGGCGCCGAAGTTGTACAGCGGAAGCCCCAGCAGGATGGTGTCGGCTTCCTTGATCTCGTTGACCAGCTCTTCGGTCAGTGCCCACGAGGCGGCCTGGGCCGGGGTGCGCAGCTCCGGTGCGACTCCGCGGGCCATGCCGGTGGCCGGGACGAGGTGCGGGACGGGGTTGCTGCCCAGGTCCCGGTAGGTGGCGGTGCCGCCGGGGTGCGCGGCACGCCAGGCGTCCCGTGCGCGGGCGGTGAGTTTGCGGCTGACGGACCGCTCACCCTGGACGCTGGAGTCGATGTGCAGCAGGTGCGGCATTTCAGTGGCCTCTCATAGATGGCTGATGGAACACAAATCATCTATACCACAGCGATTGCTGCTGTCGCTATACTCATGTGCATGGCTCTGTCTGTGGTCACCCAGCCGACGCACCGTTCGAGTGCGCTGCTTGACCACCTCGCCCGCAGGATGCGGCTTCGTACCGAGGCGGTGCTGGCGCCGCTGGGACTGCGGCCCCGTCACCTCGTAGCGCTGACCGTGCTGCGCGTTCGCGGTGGTAGCACTCAGCAGGCGCTGGCCACCACCCTCGCCATGGACGGGACGAACATCGTCGGACTGCTCAACGAGCTGGAAGCCGACAAGCTCATCGAACGGCGCCGCTCGCCCGAGGACCGGCGACGCCACCTGGTCGAACTCACCGACGCCGGCGTGAAGCAGCTCGCGAAGGCCGAGTCCGCACTGGCACAGGTCGAACAAGAGGTGCTCGGCGCACTCGATGCCAGTCAGCGCGAAACGCTCTACAACCTGCTTCAACTGGCCGCCACCGGCACAGGGGGGACCTGCCCCGCAAGCATGCTCGAATAGCCGGAACTCGGCAGGACCGACGTTCGATAGGGCGCGATTAGTACAGGTTGAAGATCGTTCGCCTTACGAGACACACTTCAAGTCCGGCGTCCGCGAGGGCCCCGCAGCACCCGC
>JAVHVL010000365.1:0-12228 GCA_032160565.1 Pseudonocardiales bacterium
GGGCGTGTTCCAGGACCCGGGCCTCGATGGCCGCGGCGACCGGCTCGTCCAGCTCGCACAGCGCCTCGGCCAGGTACTCGGCGTGCGCGGTGCTGCACAGCCCCGCCCGCAACATCGCCATCGTCGCCGGGCGGCGGTGCAGCGCGGTCGCGGTGGCGAGCAGTGTCGAGGCGGCCGGGCCGGACAGGGTCAGCGCGCAGGCGATCTCCTCGCCGACCCAGCACTTGTCCAGCCGCCCCGCCGCGGCGTCGGCGTCCGCGGCGGCCCGCTTCGCCACCGCGTCGTGCTGCAGCGCGCTGAGCAGGGACTGCTGCCTCTGCACCGCGGCGAGGTAGTCCAGCCACCCCTGCCCTGACAGCCGCTGCGGGTCGACCGCTTCCAACGCGCAGAGCACCGCGCCACCCGGCGGCTGGGCGACGGCCCACGCCGCCACCTCGTCCGGCGTCGACCGCGGCTCGTTCATAGGGTCGATTATGGACGAAGGGTCTGACAATACCGGCCCAGTTTCCCCCGACCACGAAAGAAGATTCCCGAAGATCCGAACCGGACGAGACCCGGACCGCAACCCGAGCGGAACGCGACCCGAAGGCGAAACTCGACCAACGGCTCAACCCCTCGTCGCCGCCGCTTTTCACCCGCCCGAGCCGAGCGAAACGCGACCCGAAGGCCCGAGCTGACCGAAGGATCAACCCCTCGTCGCCGCCGCTTCTCACCCGCCCGAGCCGAGCGGAAGGCGACCCGAACGGCAAGAGCGGACAGAGGATCAACCCCCATGTCGCCGCCGCCCGCCAACCCCTCAAGCAGGCGGCTTCCAATTCCGCCGCACAACGACGACATCCCGCTCGGCCTGAGCCAGCTCCTCCTCGCTCGGCCGGTTCACATCCCTGGCCCGCAGCGCCCCGCTGACCCCGACCTGCGACGAGCCGGCCCCCACCAGATCCCGTAGCCCGCGGTCGCCGCTCGCCTCACCAGGCTTGCGCGACGCGCGCCGCTTGGCCTCGGCAGGCGATGGCGAGGGGGCCGATTCGGCGGCGCGCACCTCGGGTGGACCGGCGCGCGGCACCTCGGGTGGACCGGCGCGCCGGGAAGCACGCCGACGCCGACGGCGCCCGTCCTCGGACGGCGGGACGGACGACGAGTCGGACGGCGGGTCGCACGGCGGGTCGGACGGCGGGTCGGACGGCGGGTCGGACGGCGCGTCGGAAGAGGAGTCGGATGGCGCGTCGAATGGGGACCCGGGTGCGGAGTCGGTCACCGCCCCATCCTGCCGCCCCACTTCAACGGGCGATACCCGGAACTTCAAGTGGCGAGAACCCGACATTCGCGCCATTGTGTCTCGCGAGGCATAGAACCTGTTCCAGATTGGGAGACCATTTCATGCACCGAGAGCACCTGCGCAGCATCCGCATCGCCGCGACGGCCGTCGCGGCGATCGTCACCGCGGGTCTGGCCCCGACGCTCGGTGCGCAACCCGCGGGCGCTGCCGTCGCACCGACCTATCGCCTGAACGACTATGCGAACGGGCAGGCGATGAGCATCCTGCCGCCGGGCGAGAACGGCCTGGTGAACAGTGTCGACGTCGCCAACTTCGCGCTCGGCAAGCGACCCCCGAACAGCCAGGACCAGCTCGGCAAGTACGCCAACCTGCTCTACGGCTACCCCTCCCTCACCAACAACACGCTCACCAACTACTTCAACGACGAGTCCTTCGGCGTGCCTAGCGGTCAGGTCGTCCGGACCGAGACCCCTGGCCCAGGGGTGACGATCTACCGCGACAAGCTCGACATCCCCCACGTCTACGGCGCGACCGACGCCGCCATGGCATTCGGCGCGGGATACGCACAGGCCGAGGACCGGCTGTTCCTCATGGACGTGCTGCGCCACTACGGCGAGGGGCGGCTCGCCGAATTCCTCGGCGGCTCCTGCGAGTTCGAGCAGATGGACCACGACCAGCTGCTGCTGTCCGCCTACACCCCGGCGCAGGCCACCGCGCAGGTGGACGCACTGCCCGCCCAGTACGGCGCACAGGGCGAGCTGGCCAAGCAGATGATCTACGGCTACGTGGACGGCGTGAACAAGTACGTGTCCGCCGCGCTGCTGAACCCGACCCTGCTGCCCGCCGACTATGCGGCGGCCGCGCCGACCGTGCTCCCGCAGCGCTGGACGGTGGCCGACGTCGTGGCAATCGCCGGCCTGATCGGCGGCATCTTCGGCCGCGGGGGTGGCGCCGAGCTGGCCAACGCCGCGCTGCTGAAGTACCTGCAGAAGCAGCTCGGGGCGGCGGACGGCCGCCAGGCGTATGACGACTTCAAGCGCTCGGAGGATCCCCTCGCGCCGACGACCGTCGTCGGCACCTCCTTCCCGTACGAGGTACCCGGTGCCGTCGACCCGGCCACTACCGCGATCCCGGATGACCCCGCGGCCAAGCTGACCGGCGGGCCGGTAAGCACCGATCCCAACTGCGATCTGACGAAACCCAACCTCACCGGCCTCTCGATCATCGCCGCGCTGAGCTCGATGCCGAAGCACATGAGCAACGCGCTGGTCGTGAACGCCAACCACAGCGCCACCGGCCATCCGATCGCCGTCTTCGGCCCGCAGGTGTCCTACTACGCACCGCAGATCCTGTCCCAGCTCGACCTGCACTCGCCCAGCTACGACGCCGAGGGCGCGTCGTTCCCGGGCACGGGGCTGGTCGAGCTCGGCCGGGGTCGTGACTACGCGTGGTCGGCCACGTCGGCAGGCAGCGACCTGATCGACCAGCGCCTCGAGGTGATCTGCAACCCCGGCGGCGGCGCCCCGGCCGCGAACGGCGCGTATTACGAGATCAACGGCCAGTGCAAGCCCATGGTCAAGGAGCGGTTCAGCGAGATCGCGCTGCCCAAGCCCGGCGGCCCCGGCGCCCCCGCGATGCTCGACCACGACATCTACCGCACCGATCACGGGATCGTGCAGGGCTGGACCACCGCGAACGGCGGCCAGCCGGTCGCGGTGGTCAACCAGCGCTCGACGTACAACCACGACGTGGACTCCGTCGTCGGCTTCGTAGGCTGGGGGCAGCCCGCGCTGACGCACGACGTGAACTCGTGGATGGCGAGCGCCGCCAAGATCCTTTACACCTTCAACTGGTTCTACGTGGACGACCGCGACACGGGTTACTTCGTCAGCGGCCTCGACCCGGTCCGTCCGTCGAACGTGGACCCCACGCTGCCGACGTGGGGGACGGGCGGCTCCGAGTGGCAGGGGTTCCTCTCGCCGGAACACCACGTGCACCAGGTCAACCCGTCGCAGGGCTTCTTCGTCAGCTGGAACAACAAGCCCGCGCCCGGATTCGCCGCTGCGGACGACCAGTACGGCTACGGGCAGGTGTTCCGCTCGATACTGCTCGTCGACCAGCTGCACGCGCAGTTCGCCGCGCATGCCGACGTGCTCACCCGCGCGAACGTGGTGCAGGCGATGGAGACCGCCGCCAGTCAGGATCTCGACGGGGTGACCGTGCTGCCGCTGCTGCTCACCTACCTGCAGGCGCGGCCGCAGCCGGCCGGCGTCCAGGCGATGCTTGCCCAGCTCAGCACGTGGATCAACGCCGGTGCACACCGCCACAAGGCCGCTGCCGGCGACACGCAGTACGTGAACGCGGCAGCCGTCGCGATCGCCGACGAGCTCATGCCGAACCTGATCCGTGCCCTGTACGACCCGATCCTCGCAGCGGGCGGCGTCGGCACGGCTGCCTCCACCGGCGGGGCGGCGACGCCCGCCTACAACGTGCTGCCCATGCAGTTCGTCAACACCCCCAACTCTGGCGGCGCGCACCTCGGCAGTGCGTACGACGGCGGCTACGAGAGCTACCTCGTGACGACGCTGCAGCAGCTGCTCGGTCAGTCGCCGGCGGACGGATTCCGCGCAGCGATCACCAGCCGTGAGTGCGCCGGCGGGCCGGCCACCTGCCCGGCGACGATCGACGCGGCGCTGAAGTCGACCTATGCCGCACTGGTCACGGCGAACGGCTCGACGAACGTCGCGGCCTGGACCGCGTCGTCGGCCTCGAAGGCGGCCAACCAGACCATGCCGGTCTACGACGCGATCAACTTCCGGGCGCTGGGCATCGTCGGGCAACCGCCCATCGATTGGCAGAACCGCCCGACCTTCCAGCAGGTCATCCAGTTCCCGCGGCACCGGCCGCGGTAGCCCTCAACCGCGCCGCGGCCGCACGGCGACGAGCGTGCCGACACCGAGCCCCAGCTCGCCGGCCAGGAACGTCCAGTACGTCCAATCGGCACGGGGCCGGTCGACGTTGCGCGTCGCCAGCCGGGTGAGGCCGGCGCCGAGCCAGGTGACGCCCACGGCGCGCTGGGCCACGGGGGAGCGGCTGAGCAGCCCGTAGGCGCCGAGCGCCGCGTACGTGCCGCCGAGGCCGACCCTGGTCTCGGTGACCCCGCGGGAGGACGTGGCGTCCAGTTCGAGCACCTTGAGCATCTTCTCCGCGCGGGCGATGCCGCCGATCCCGGACGCGAACAGGGCAAGGCTGCTGACTCGGCCGAGATTCATGCCGGAAAGCTACCGCCGCCGCGCCGCGGCCGCCCGTCAGGTGAGCGCGAGCAGCTCGATCAACGTGCGTGCGGCCTGCCCACCTTCATCCAGGGCGATGGACAGCGCGGTGGGGACGTCCAGGTCGTCGAGCAGCGCCGCCGGCACCAGCCCGGCACCCGCCTGCCCCGGCTTGCCCGCGGCGCTGTACAGGGCCTCGAGGGTGTCCGCCGCCGCGTGCAGCTCGTCGGTGGCGAAGGACCAGCCCTGCGCCCACGGCCGGTTCAGGCACAGCAGCCGGATGGCCGCGGGGGTGTGATCGCGCAACAGGTCGTCGACGAGGACGAGGTTGCCGGTCGACTTGGCCATCTTCACCCCGTCGATGGAGACCGTCCCGGCGCGCAGCCAGGCCCGCGCGAACGGGGTGACGCCGGTGGCCGCCTGGGCAAGCGCGGCTTCGCAGGCGTGGTGCGGGAAGGCCAGGTCGGCGCCGCCGCCGTGCAGGTCGACGCAGGGCCCGAACAGCGACAGCACCATCGCGGCGCACTCGGCGTGCCAGCCGGGGCGGCCGTCCCCCCACGGGCTCGGCCAGCACACCTCCCCCTCGTCGGTCGCCTTCCAGACGATGACGTCCAGCGGGTTCTCCTTCGCCGGGTCGTCCGGATGGTCGTGGTATTCCGCCGACAGCTTCAGCGCGGTGTCGTGGTCGATCCCGGCGGCATCGGCCACGTTCGCGGTGCGCGCGTACACCGTCCCGTCGCGCACATATGCGGCCTCCCGCGCCAGTAGCGCGGCGGCGAGTTGGAGGACCTGCCCGACGGCCTGCGCGGCGGTGGGGGACTGGTCGGGGTTGCGCACCCGCAGGGTCGCCATCGTGGCCTCGAAGTTGGCGCGCTGCAGCGTCGCGAGCATGGCGTAGGACTCGCCGCGGCGCTGCGCCTCGGCGAAGAGCACCTCGTCGACGTCGGTGACGTTGCGGGCCAGCATGACGCCGTAGCCGTGCCAGCGCAGCGCCCGGTCCGCGGCGTCGGCCCAGATGTAGGTGGCCGCGTGGCCCAGGTGCGTCACGTCGTAGGGCGTGATGCCGCAGACGTACATGCGGACCTGGCCGATCATGGGCAGCGGCCAGCCGCCCAGCCTGAGCGGTTTGGGTGGGTAGCTGTGCCGGGACGGGTTCACGCCCCGCATCTTGCCAGCGTCGAAGACCGTCGGAGCGGGCGACGGGAATCGAACCCGCACCATCAGTTTGGAAGACTGAGACTCTGCCATTGAGCTACGCCCGCGTGCTGCCCCGGCGTTGCCGCCTCGGCTGCAGTAGACAGGTTACCGGGCCCGTACACTTGAGCCCCGTCAGCGCCCGGGGTGTGGCGCAGCTTGGTAGCGCACTCGCTTTGGGAGCGAGGGGCCGTGGGTTCGAATCCCGCCACCCCGACCGAGCAGAACCACATCCGCACGTCATTCCATGCACGACCCGACACGATCCAGGGAGCATCAGCACTGTGAAGAGCACCGTCGAGAACCTGAGCCCGACCCGCGTTCGGCTCGCCGTCGAGGTGCCGTTCGAAGAGCTGAAGCCCAGCGTTGACGCCGCCTACAAGAAGATCGGGTCGCAGGTGCGCATCCCCGGGTTCCGCCCGGGCAAGGTGCCGGCCCGCGTCATCGACCAGCGCGTGGGCCGCGGCGCCGTGCTCGAAGAGGCCATCAACGCCGCGCTGCCGGGCGTGTACTCCGAGGCGGCCCGGGAGCACGAGATCCGCGCGCTCGGCCAGCCGGACATCGACGTCACCAACCTCGAGGACGGCCAGTCGCTGAGCTTCACCGCCGACGTGGACGTCCGCCCCGAGGTCACCCTCCCGGACCTGGACGGGCTGGCCGTCTCGGTGGACGACGTGACAGTCAGCGATGCCGACATCGATGAGCAGCTGGACGCGCTGCGCGACCGCTTCGCCACCCTCAAGCCCGTCGATCGCGCCGTACAGGCCGGCGACTTCGTGTCCCTGGACCTGCTGGCCGTCGCCGACGGCGAGGAGGTCGAGGGTGGCTCGGCCAAGGGGCTGTCGTACGAGGTCGGCTCTGCCGATCTGATCGACGGTCTCGACGACGCCGTCATCGGCAGGTCGGCCGGCGAGTCCGCGACGTTCCCGACCACGCTGCAGCAGGGCGACAAGGCCGGCTCCGAGGCGGAGATCACCGCGACCGTCAACTCGGTCAAGGAGAAGGAGCTGCCCGAGATCGACGACGAGTTCGCGCAGCTGGCCAGCGAGTTCGACACCGTGGCGGAGCTGCGGGAGGACCTCCGCACCCGCCTATCTCGCACCAAGGCGCTGGAGCAGGGCGCGCAGGCCCGCGACCGCCTCCTCGAGCAGTTGCTCGAGACCGTGGACTTCCCGCTGCCGGAGTCCGCGGTCAAGGCGGAGATCGATTTCCGTGAGCACGAGGTCGTGCACTCCCTCGGCCACGACGACGAGCTGATGGACCGGTACCTGCAGCTGCAGGGCAAGACCCGCGACGAGTTCACCGCCGAGCTCCGGGAGAGCGCCGAGAAGTCCGTGCGCGCCCAGTTCGTCCTCGACGCGATCGCCGACAAGACCGAGGTGCAGATCGGCGACGGCGAGCTCACCGAGTACCTCGTCCGGCAGGCCGCGCGCTACGAGATGCCGCCGCAGGAGTTCGCCAACCAGGTCGTCCAGGCGGGGAACCTCCCCGCGCTCATCGCCGACGTCCGGCGCAACAAGGCCCTGGCGGCCGTGCTGGAGAGCGCGGCCGTCACCGACGCCTCCGGCAACACCGTCGACCTGTCCGCCCTGTCGCCCGGTGCGATGGCCGATCTGGTCAGCGGCGAGGACGACCAGCCGGCCGACGATTTCAGCGACGACGAGGCCGAGTAGCTCGTCACGCCCTGAGCGAACGCGACCCTTTTCGGGACTGTCCGTCCACCGGGCTTCGTTAGGGTCGATGACACCACTCGACGAAAGAAGGTCTGCCCAGTGAGCCGCTTCGACCCGCAACCGGTGCGCGCGATGGAGATGCGCAGCTCCGGAGCCGGCATGAACTTGAACGACTCCGTATACGACCGGCTGCTGCGCGAGCGGATCATCTTCCTCGGCCAGCCTGTCGACGACGCGATCGCCAACCAGATCTGCGCACAGCTCCTGCTGCTGGCGGCCGAGGACAGCAGCCGCGACGTCAACCTCTACATCAACTCCCCAGGCGGCTCGGTAACCGCCGGTATGGCCATCTTCGACACCATGGAGCTCATCGAGTGCGACGTGGCCACCTGGTCACTCGGGCTGTCGGCGTCGATGGGGCAGTTCCTGCTGTCGGCGGGTGCCCGCGGCAAGCGCTACGCCCTTCCGCACGCCCGCATCCTGATGCACCAGGGCTCCGCCGGCCTCGGCGGCACGGCGTCGGACATCAAGATCCAGGCCGAGCAGTGGAACCTCACCAAGCAGGAGATGGCCGAGCTCACCGCGCAGCACACCGGTCAGAGCGTCGAGCAGATCATCAAGGACGGCGACCGCGACCGCTGGTTCACCTCCCAGGAGGCGCTGGACTACGGCTTCGTCGACCACATCGTCCGCCGGGTGAGCGACGTGCCCGCCGGCAACATAACCCCGGAGTAGGAGACTCTCGAATGAGTGAATTGATCATGCCGCAGGGCTTCCAGGGGGTTTCCGGGCCGTCCTCGCGATACGTGCTGCCATCGTTCGTCGAGCGGACGAATTACGGCATCAAGGAGTCGAACCCGTACAACAAGCTGTTCGAGGAGCGCATCATCTTCCTCGGCGCGCCGATCGACGACGTGGTCGCCAACGACGTCATGGCCCAGCTGATCTGCCTGGAGTCCACCGACCCGGACCGCGACATCATCCTGTACATCAACTCGCCCGGCGGCTCGTTCACGGCGCTCACCGCGATCTACGACACGATGACGTTCGTGCGCCCGGAGATCCAGACGGTCTGCATGGGGCAGGCGGCCTCCGCCGCGGCCGTGTTGCTGGCCGCGGGCGCGAAGGGCAAGCGGTTCGCGCTGCAGAACTCCCGGATCCTCATCCACCAGCCGTCCGGCGGCACCGAGGGTGCGATGCAGATTTCCGACCTGGACATCCAGGCGCGGGAGATCCTGCGGATGCGGGAGCTGATGGAGGAGATTCTCGCCCGCCACACCGGCCAGACGCTGGAGCAGGTCCGGGCCGATGTCGAGCGTGACAAGATCATGACCGCCGAGCAGGCCAAGGAGTACGGCATGGTCGACGACGTCATCACCACCCGCAAGGTCGTCAACGACTGATGGACCCCCGTGCGCGCCGGAGCAAGCGGCTTCGGCGCGCCGGAGGGGCCCATTACGGAGGACTTCCGCCGCGATTACGGGTACCGTTCGGAAACTGGTTGTAGTTCAACGAGAGGAACGAGTCGCTCGTGGCGCGTGTCGGCGAGACCGGTGACCTGCTCAAGTGTTCTTTCTGCGGGAAGAGCCAGAAGCAGGTCAAGAAGCTCATCGCCGGCCCCGGCGTCTACATCTGCGATGAGTGCATCGACCTCTGCAACGAGATCATCGAGGAGGAGCTCGCGGAGACCAGCGAGTTCACCTTCGACGAGCTCCCCAAGCCCAGCGAGATCTACGAGTTCCTGAACAGCTACGTCGTCGGCCAGGACCAGACCAAGAAGACCCTCGCCGTCGCCGTCTACAACCACTACAAGCGGGTCCAGGCCGGCGGCGAGACCAAGCCGCGCAACGCCGAGTCCACCGTCGAGCTGGCCAAGTCCAACATCCTGCTGCTGGGCCCCACCGGCTCCGGCAAGACGCTGCTGGCGCAGACGCTGGCGCGCATGCTCAACGTGCCGTTCGCCATCGCCGACGCCACCGCGCTCACCGAGGCCGGCTACGTCGGTGAGGACGTCGAGAACATCCTGCTCAAGCTCATCCAGGCCGCCGACTACGACGTCAAGCGGGCCGAGACCGGCATCATCTACATCGACGAGGTCGACAAGATCGCCCGCAAGGCGGAGAACCCGTCGATCACCCGTGACGTCTCCGGCGAGGGGGTCCAGCAGGCCCTGCTGAAGATCCTGGAGGGCACCACCGCCTCGGTTCCCCCGCAGGGCGGGCGCAAGCACCCGCACCAGGAGTTCATCCAGATCGACACCACCAACGTGCTGTTCATCGTCGGCGGGGCCTTCGCCGGGCTGGACACCATCATCGAGTCGCGGATCGGGAAGAAGGGGCTGGGCTTCAGCGCAGAGCTCCGCACGAAGTTCGACCGCGAGAACAGCGACGTGTTCGGCCAGGTCATGCCCGAGGATCTGATCAAGTTCGGGCTCATCCCGGAATTCATCGGCCGGCTGCCGGTCATCACCTCGGTGCGCCCGCTGGACCGCGAGGCCCTGGTGGAGATCCTCACCGAGCCGCGCAATGCCCTCGTCCGGCAGTACGCCAAGCTCTTCGAGCTGGACAACGTCGAGCTGGAGTTCGACCAGTCCGCGCTGGAGGCGATCGCGGACCAGGCCGTGCTGCGCGGTACCGGCGCCCGCGGCCTCCGCGCGATCATGGAGGAAGTGCTGCTCTCGGTGATGTACGAGGTGCCCTCCCGCGAGGACGTGGCCCGGGTCGTCATCAACCGCGAGACGGTGCTGGATCACGTCTACCCGACGCTCGTGCCGCGCGAGACCCCGAAGCGCCAGCCCCGCGAGAAGAGTGCCTGAGCTCGTCGTCAACGCCGGCTGCGGCCGGCGCTAGTCGGGATACGTCAACCCGATCTGGCGGCGAATCTCGTCCAGCGTCGCCATGATCGCCAGCGTCTCGTCCAGCGGCAGCTCCGGGCTCTCGGTGAGCCCCGCACGAAGGCAGCGCCCCACCTCGGCCGCTTCGTGCTGCATGCCCCGCCCCACGTCCGGCGCGTCGAAGCTCTCGAGCAGCTCCCCGTCGCGGGACATCACGCGGAAGGTCGTCGGGAAGTAGAACGTCCCGTCGATCTCGATGCGGGCCTCGGTGCCGTAGATGGCGGCCGGGTTGGCCGAGGCGGCCGCGAGCGTCGTGGTGAGGAGGGCGTGCGCGCCGTCGCGCTGCAGGATCATCGACGTGGTGGCGTCGACGCCGGTGAAGGCGCGGTCACTCACCGCGGTCACCCGAGTCGGGGTGCCGAGCACCATGTGCGCGAACGAGACCGGGTAGATGCCGAGGTCGAGCAGCGCGCCGCCGCCGAGAGTCGGGGCGAACAGCCGGTGCTCGGGGTTGCGGGGGAACCACTGGCCGTGCTCGGCCACCAGGTAGACGAGGTCCCCCAGGGTGCCCGCCGCCAGGATCTGCCGAATCCGCCGGATGTGCGGCAGGAAGCGGGTCCACATCGCCTCCATGAGGAACACGCCGGCCGAGCGCGCCGCCTGCACCATCTCCCGCGATTGCGCGAGGTCCATCGCGAACGGCTTCTCGACGAGCACCGCCTTGCCGCCGGCTATCGCGAGCAGCGTCGCGTCGCGGTGCCCCGGATGCGGCGTGGAGACGTAGATGACGTCGACGTCCGGATCCTCGGCGAGCGCCTCGTAGGAGCCGTGCCGGCGCGGCACGTCGAAACGGGCGCCGAACGCGTCGGCGCCTGCCTGGCTGCGCGAGCCGACGGCGACCAGCTCCGCGTCCGGCAGCAGCGCGAGGTCACGCGCGAACGCATCGGCGATCCCACCGGTGGCCAGCAGCCCCCAGCGGATCGGGCGGTCGGGCGGGACGGTCATGCGGCAGCTCCTCGGGTCATCACGTCTACAGAGTCTGCCAACCCCGCTTCCTGCCGTTGAATGGCGCCTTGCGGGTTGAGTGGTGCGCTACTTCGCGCCACTCGACGCCGAAGGCGCCACTCAGCGGCACGGGGCCGGGCGTCGATAGGCTGGCCGGATGGTCGCGTCACCCCATCCCGCCCCGCTGCAGCTGCCCACCGACGGCGGGTGGGGGCAGTTCGTCGCCGCGCGGGCCGACGGCGAGCTCGCCCGGGCGCGCGAGCTCCTGGACGCGCTGAAGGACGGCACCGCCCGCTCGGCGGACGAGGTCCTCGCGGTCTGGAACGACGCCGACATCGCGCTGCGCAACGCGGGCTCGGTGGTGGGGCTGCTCGCCCAGGTCCATCCCGAGGAGGCGGTGCGTACGGCTGCGGAGGGCCGCGAGCAGGAGGTCAGCCGGTTCTCCACCGACCGCGGGCTGGACCGTGCGCTCTACGACGTGCTGGCCGCCGTCGATCCATCCGGGCTGGACGCCCAGCCCCGCCGCCTCCTTGAGCACGCGCTGCGCGACTTCCGGCGCAGTGGCGTCGACCGCGGCGAGGACGTGCGCGAGCGGCTGCGCGAGCTCTCCGAACGCGAGACCGTCGTGGGGCAGGACTTCTCCCGCAACATCCGCGACGACGTCCGCTCCATCCGCATCGCGCCGGATCGACTGGCCGGGCTGCCGCAGGACTTCATCGACGCCCACCCGGTCGACGACGACGGCCTCGTCACGATCACCACCGACTACCCGGACGTCATCCCGTTCCGTACCTTCGCGGCCGACGCCGCCGCCCGGCGCGAGCTGACGACCCAGTTCCTCAACCGGGCGTGGCCGCAGAACGACGGCCTGCTCAGGGAGTTGCTCGCGCTGCGTGCCGAGCGGGCCGAACTGCTCGGCTATCCGAACTGGCCCGCGTTCGACGCCGAGGTCAAGATGGTCGCCACCACCGACGC
>JAVHVL010000380.1:0-3814 GCA_032160565.1 Pseudonocardiales bacterium
GTCCCCATAGCCCGCCCGGATACCCCGGAGCTCAAACAACGGCGGCCTCCGAACCGAGGTAGGCGGCGCGGACGACATCGCTGCGCCGCACGGCGTCGGGATCACCCTCGAACAGCATCTGCCCGAAGTCGAGAACGTAGATGTGGTCGCAGACCTTCATCACGAGGTCCATGTCGTGCTCGACGAGCAGGATCGCCCGGCCGTCCGCCGCGAGGTCCCTGAGCAGGTGGCCGAACGCCTCGGTCTCCGCCTCGTCGAGCCCCGAGGACGGTTCGTCCAGCAGCAGCAGCTGGGGCTCGATCGCCAGCGCGCGCGCCATCTCGAGCAGCCGCGCGACGCCGGTCGGGACCGAGTCCGCACGTTGTGTGGCGTAGTCGGTCAGGCCGACCCGGTCGATCAACTGGTCGACGACCTTGTCCTGCGAGCGGCTGAACCAGCCGCGGACGCCGCTGTGGATGTCGCGCGCAACCTGCACGTTCTCGCGCACCGTCAGGGAGCCGAACGCCTCCAGCCGCTGGAACGTTCGCCCCATCCCCGCCTTGGCGCGGGCGTTCGGCGAGCTGCGGGTGACGTCGTGGTTGCGGAACCGGACCCGCCCTTTAGTCGGCGGCTGCAGCCCGGTGATGACGTTGAACAGCGTCGTCTTGCCGGCGCCGTTGGGGCCGATCAGCCCGGTGATGGTGCCGCCGTCGACGGAGAGCGACGCGTCGTTGACCGCGACCACCCCGCCGAACTGAACGGTGACGCCGGTGACCTCAAGCAATGCCATGGCCGGCCATCCGTTCTGTCTCCAGCGGGGCGGGGCCGTCGATAGTGGCCGGCGCCGGCCGCGCCGCGAACAGCGGGACCCGCCCGCGCAGCCACCGACCCCACGTGAACAGGTGGTTGGCGATGCCGTTGGGGTCGCGCCCCAGGCTCACCGCGCCGACGCCGATGACGAGGAACTCCAGGCCGCCGAGCGCCGGGAACTGCGACTGCAGCACTGGAAGCAGCATCAGGAAGGAGCCGCCGAGCACCGCGCCGGTCATCGAGGTGACGCCGCAGACGACGGCGATCAGCAGCAGCAGCAGGCCGGACATCGCCTGGAAGTCCAACACGGAGATCGTGCCGCGCAGCCCGGCGAACAGCGCACCGGCCAGCCCCGCGATACCGGCTGACGTGGCGAAGAGGCCGACGCGGAACCAGCGCTGGTTCAGGCCGAGGGTGCCGCACGCGGCCGGACTGTCCCGCATCGCGATGAGCAGCCGCCCGATCGGCCCGCGCCGCAGCGCCAGCAACCCGAACGCGACGAGGACGAGGACGATGGTCATCAGCACGACGTACGAGCCCGCGCTGGCGAACTCGAAGCCGAGCAGCGACATCCGCTTCGCGCCGAGGCTGCCGTTGAAGCCGAACATGAAGCTGGCCTGGAACACCAGCTTGTCCATCATGAACGCGAACGCGAGCGTGGCCAGGGCGAGATACAGGCCGGTCAGCCGCAGCACGGGCAGCGCCACGAGAGCGCCCACCGCCGCCGCGACGAGTACCGCGAGCACGATGGCCAATGGCGAGGTGGTGTCCAGCTTGGCCACCACCGCCGCGCCGATCCCCATGAAGGCCAGCTGGGCCAGCGACACGTAGCCGCCGTAGCCGGTGAGGAGCACCAGGGACAGCATGACGAGGGCGTAGGCGAGGGCGAACCCGGCGCGCTGGGTGTTCGTGGCCGAGAGCATCGGCGCGATCACGAGCGCGAGGACGACGAGCGCCGCACCGGCCTGCAGCGCCCGGGTCGTGCTCGGCACCGGGGCGGACAGGATGCCCTTGATCTGGCCGACCCGGAGCCGGACCTGCGGCACGAAGATCAGCACGAGGAACAGCAGGATCGCCGGTAGCGAGGCCTGCAGCCCGTTCAGCAGCTGCGTGGTGGGCAGGTAGCCCACGAGGTACTGCTGCCCAAGACCGAGGATCACCGCCCCGAGGAACGTGAGCGGCAGGCTGCGCAGCTGCCCGAGCATCGCCGCCGCGAAGGCGTTGATGACGAGGAACGTGAGCAGGTAGTAGTCCAGCTGGACGTAGGACACCAGCAGGATGCCCGCCAGGGCCGCGAGCGATGACCCGATCGCCCAGCTGGCCATCGAGACGCGCGTCGAGCTCGCGCCGAACAGCTCGAGCAGCTCCTTGTTGTCGACCGCCGCGCGCATCGACGTGCCGACGCGGGTGCGGTTGAGCAGGACGTACAGCCCGGCCGCCACCACGACCGACAGCCCGATGGTCAGCACGTAGTGGTAGGTGACGAGGAACGTCCCGATCGTGAACCCCTTCGAGGCGAAGAAGTACGGCACGGCCTCGCGGCCGGTCGTGGCCGGCCAGACCTGCTGGGCCACGCCGATGAGCAGCACGAACAGCCCGATCGTGACCACCAGGCTGACGCTGACCGGGGCTTCCCCCAGCCCCCGCATCATCACCCGCTCCAGCGCGATGCCGAGCAGCGGCGCGATGACGAACAGGATGAGGCACACCGCGGCGAGCGTGGGTACGTGGTCCTTCACGGTCAGCTGCCAGTACACGAACGCCATCACCATGCTGATCGCGCCGTGGCCCAGGTTGAACACCCGAGTCGTGGTGTAGGTCAGCACCAGCCCCGATGCCGCGATCGCGTACGCCGCGCCGGTGAACAGCCCCTGGATGGTGTAGGCGAGGAACTCGTTCACGTCGTCAGGCCACCTTGACGTCGCTGCCGCAGCTGAACGGCTGCGGACCCTCGCGGACCCACTGGCCGCCCCTGAGGGTGATGAACCCGTAGCAGCTGCCGGTGACCTTCCTGCCGACGTGCTGCGGGCCGAACATCCCGTTGCCCGTCCAGTTGTCCACCGTCGCGAGCTCGGCGAGCAATGACTTGCGGGTCAGCTTGCCGCCCAGCTGGATGGCCTTCTGCGTGAACAGCATCCCGGCCGACCAGGCGAAGAGGCCGAAGTAGCTCGGATTGGCACCGGGCACCACCCGATGCAGCCAGGTGAGGTAGGTCTGCATCTCCGGGATCTTGCTGGCCTCCTCGAAGGTCCGGCTGTTGATCCAGATCTTGGTGCCCTCGACCGCCGAGCCGCCCGACTTGACGTAGCCGGGGTCGTAGCCCACCGGGTCCATCACGAAGATCGGCTTGAAGCTCTGCTGCTGCATCGCCTGCGCCAGCCGCACGGCGTACTGGTACGCGCCCACGAACTGCACGTACTTCACGCCGAGGGACTGCATCTTGGACACGTACGTGGAGTAGTTGAACGCGGTGACGTCGATGCCCGCGGTGTACAGGAATTTGAAGCCCCGCTGCGCCCAACCCTTGATCTCGTTCTTCGCGGTCTCCGCCGCCGCGCCGGCGTTGAGGTAGAGGAACGCCGCCTTGTCGGCGACACCGGGGTAGGTCTTCTTGTAGTAATCCGCGGGGGCGGTGGGCACCCACGCGGCGTTGAGCGACTGGGCGCCGAAGACCACCGGCGCGGACTGGCGGCCGGACTCGGTCGCGGCCGTGCGCAGGTCCGGGATGCCGCAGCTGGTCACCGTGCTCGCGCCGCCTGAGTCGAACGCCCCCATCGAGCCGACCATCGCGAAGGCGCTGCCGCACGCCGTCGTGGAGGCCTGCTGGTCGCCGCCGGAGCTGGTCTGGCTGTCGAGCGATTCCAGCTTCAGCTTGCGGCCACAGATGCTGGACGAGGAGTTGAAGTAGGCGACGTAGGCCTTCATGGCCTGCTGTACGCCGGCGAAGAGGCCGGGGACGGGGCCGCTGACGTCGGCGACGTTCGCGAGCGTGATGGTGGAGTTGGTGATGCCCGTGGAGTTGGCG
>JAVHVL010000244.1:0-6343 GCA_032160565.1 Pseudonocardiales bacterium
GCAGCGTCGTCGCGGTCGCTGCCGGCGAGAATTGACAGGCGAGGATTGTCGGCGGAAGGGTGAGGAGAAGGCCCGCAGCCCTGCGGCACAACCCTGTGGCACAAACCCTGTGGCATAGGGAAAAGCGCAACGGCGAGGCCCGAAGTCCTTCGTAGTCCTTGGGGCGTCGGTTCGAGTCCGAGCCGCCCACGGCGTCGGGCGGTCTGAGGCGGTGAGTGCCGTATGCACCCCTGGCGGTGGCTTCGCGCGCATGATCGCGGACTCCTTGCATTGCGGCGCGCCGCGCGCACGGCAATCGTCATGCCCGCCCTGTTCGCGCTGGGTGACAAGGTCATCGGCAACCCCACGGTGGCCACCTTCGCCGCCTTCGGCTCGTTCGCGATGTTGCTGCTCGTCGATTTCAGCGGCCCGATGCGCGATCGGCTGCAGGCACAGGCCGCGCTCGCCATCGCCGGCGCGGTGCTGATCTGCCTCGGCACCCTGGCGTCGCAGTCGCCGTGGCTCGCCGCGGTGGCTATGACCGCGGTGGCGTTCGTGGTGCTGTTCGCCGGCGTGGTGAGTTCGGTACTGGCCGGTGCGGCCCCGTCGCTGCTGCTGGCGTTCATCCTCCCGGTGGCGTCGAAGGCACCGCTGGCCGACATCCCGGATCGCCTGGCCGGGTGGGGCCTGGCGTCCGGCGTGGCGTTCGCGGCGATCGCGCTGCTCTGGCCGGCGCCGACCACAGACCCACTGCGTGTCCAAGCCACCGCAGCCTGTCGGGCACTCGCGGCACGGCTGCGCGCGGACGTGGCGTACCGCCTCAGCGACCTGAGCGAGGAGCTGATGGACCAGCACACGGACGCGGTCGTCGAGGCGAATGCGGCCGTCGCGGCGTTGCACAAGACGTTCCTCGCCTCGCCGTACCGCCCGACCGGGCTGAGCACGACCGCCCGAACGGTGGTCCGCCTGGTGGACGAGTTGAACTGGCTCAACGCGGTGGTCGTCAAGACGGCCCCGCAGCACAAGTGGCCCACTGTCAACCGCACGGCGCTCGACGTGCAGACATCGGCCGCCGAGGTCCTGGAGCGTGGCGGCGCGCTACTGGACGGTCGCGAGCGTGATGTCGGCGTGTTGCGCGCCGCGCTGGGCCAGCTGCGGGATGCGCTCGCCACGATGGAGCAGAACGCCACCACCCACCTCCCGGTACACCGGACGGTCCGCGACGGCCCCGTTGCCACCGAGGACCGGGTCAGCGAGATCGTCACCTCGCTCGACCCGAGCTTCCGAGCGCAGGAGCTGACCTTCGCGGTAACGCAGATCGCCGACAACATTGCCCGGACGGCGGCGGCCGAGCAGCGCAGTTGGCTCGATCGGTTCCTGGGGCGCCAGCCGGCGGGGCTGGTCAGCACGCTGTCGGCGGCGCAGGAGCGGGCGGCGGCCCACCTGGATCGGCATTCGGTGTGGCTGCACAACAGCCTGCGGGGCGCGGTCGCGCTCGGTGGCGCGATCTTCGTCGCCAACCTCACCGGCGTGCAGCACTCGTTCTGGGTCGTGCTCGGCACACTGTCGGTGCTCCGCTCGAACGCGTTGAACACCGGGCAGAACATCGCGCGCGGACTGCTCGGGACTGCGGCCGGCGTCATCATCGGGGCGTTGCTGCTCGCGGCGATCGGCACGAACACCACGCTGCTGTGGGCCCTGCTTCCGCTGGCGATCCTGATCGCCGGGGTCGCTCCGGCGGCGATCTCGTTCGCGGCGGGGCAGGCCGGGTTCACCCTCACCCTGGTGATCTTGTTCAACATCATCGCGCCGTCGGGGTGGCGGGTCGGACTGGTGCGGATCGAGGACGTGGCGATCGGCTGTGCCGTCAGCCTGGTGGTCGGGCTGCTGTTCTGGCCCAGGGGGGCCGCGGCGTCGCTCGGTGTGGCGCTCGCCGAGGCCTACGTCGACAGCGCGCGATTCCTCGCCGCAGCCGTCCAATTCGGCGTCGGGCGGTGTGACGCCTGCCCGCCGGGCACGGCGCCGATCGATCCGCCGATCGACGAGGCGATTCGCGCGGCTGCGGCTTCCAGGCGACTGGACGATACGTTCCGGAGCTATCTCGCCGAGCGCGGCGCGAAACCAGTGCCGTTGGCCGACGTCACCGGATTGGTGACCGGCGCCGCCAGCGTGCGACTTGCCGCTGACGCCGTGCTGGACCTCTGGCGGCCGGACGACGCGGCCGACCCCGCTGATCGGGCCGGCGCACGGAGCGAGCTGACTGCGGCCAGCGAGCTCGTTCGACAGTGGTACGTCGACCTGGCGGGCAGCCTGACCGGCCATGGTGAGGTGCCGGCGCCCCTGGCCCGCGATGAGCCGGCGGATGGGCGACTGATCGAGGCGGTCCGGCGTGACTTGAGCGGCGAGAACGGCCTGGCGAGCGCGACTGCGGTGCGCGTGATCTGGACGGGCGACCATCTCGACGCCGTCCGACGGCTGCAGGCCGGGCTGGTCGAGCCCGCACGCATGGCAGCCGACCGGGGCGCGCTCACCTCATGATCTCTGGATCGTCGGTTCGTCCCGTCCAAGCGGCGTCGGTTCCGGGTTGGCGTACTGGCTGGGTGGCGGGGTAGCGGCGAGTCGGGCGGCGACGCTGTCGAGCAGGGTCGGCGACGGTGGGAGCTGGGCAAACGCTTCGAGGAATGCGGTGCCGCCGATCCGGTAGAGCTCGCAGGGGTCGGTGGCACGAACGGTGGCCGTGCGCGGCCGCCCTTCGAGCAGCCCGATCTCGCCGAACCAGTCACCGGGGCCGAGGTCGTTGATGTGCCGGTGGCCGGCGAGCACGATGAGGTGGCCGGACCGCACGACGTAGAACGCGTCGGCGGGATCGTGCTCGCTGATCACCGCAGTGCCGGCCGGGACTTGCAGTTCGGTGGCGTCGGCGGCGAGGCGCTCGAGCACCGGCCTCGATGTCGCCTGCAGAAGGCCGAGCCGCTCCAGGGCGGCGATGCGTGGCCCGAGTTGATCGAGGCGCCGGGTGATCCGCGCGTCCGAGCGGCGCAGCAACGGGTAGGCACCGGCGACGAGCGCCAGGGGGAGCAGCCCGAGGAGGGTGAGCGCGCCCGTCGTTCCGAGTGCGTGCAGGAGTACCGGGGTCGTCAGGGCGCCGATCGCGACCGCCCCGAACACGGCGGAGGTGAGTCGTGCGGTCAGGACCGGCAGCCCGCGCGGCAGGACGACCCGCTGCAGTTCGGTAAGGGCGACGACGTCGACGATCAGGGAACCGGCACCGCGTAGGGCTTCGAGCGCGAGGACGGGAACCGCGCTGTGGCTGTGTGCGATGAGCACTGACGGCAGGCAGTAGGCGGCCATGCCGAGCGCGAGCCAGCCAGCGAGCCGGCGTCGCCGGACGAGCCGGTTGACGGCCGGTGCGGCGAGGAGTCCACCCGCGCCGAGCCCGGCGAACAGCTCGCCGTACCCGGCGTTACCGAGATGCAGACGGGTTGTGGCGAGCACGGCGAGCAGCACGGTGTCGGTGCCGTAGACGAAGCCCGAGACAACGGCGAAGGCGACGAACACGCCGACGCCGCTGATGGCATGCGCGCGGATCGTCCGGCCGCCGGTGCCCGACACCGGCCGCGGCGAGTCGGGCAGGGGTCGTGTGGGCAGCCCCGCGCTGATGAACCCGGCGACGGCAACGAGAGCCGCCAGCCCGAACAGCTCGACGGCGGGGCTGACCACGAGCAGCAGCACGCCGCCGATCGCCGGGCCGGCGAGCAGCATCAGCTTGTCGGTCGCGCCTTGCCGCCCCGCGACGTGCGACAGGTCGCGGCCGTCGGCGACAAGCGGCAGGAGCCAAGCGGCGGCGGGCGGCTGCCCGCTCGCGGCGGCCCGCACCACCGCTGCCAGCACGATCGGGATCGCCGGGGACGCGTCGGCGCGGACCGCCGTTGCCATCGCCACCAGCGCCAACGCGCAGAAGACGTTCGCCCAGACGAGAACGGTGCGCGGCCGGAATCGCTCGAGCAGGCGTGGGGCGATGGCGCTGGTCCCGACCCCCGGCAGGTAGCGGGCCGCGGCGGCGGCAGCCACCCACGTCGAGGAGTGGGTCGCGTCGTAGACATAGACGACGAGCGCGACGCTGTATGCGCGGTTCGCCGCGGCGGCGAGGGCGAGCGCGACATCGAGCCGGAGCGCGCCAAGGCGCGGCACGGCTGAACCCGAGCCGCGCCAGCTGGTCATTCCGGGAGCTAACCGCGCCGGTGGGCAGTGACGGTGAACGCCGCGTGAGCACCAGGTGAATGCGCGGCGCAGTTCGAACGCCTCGCCGAGGCGTTCGTCGCCGAGATCGAGCGCAAGTTCCTCCGACGGACGTCTGGTCGGTCAGCCACCGAAGGGCAGGACGGGCAGGCCGGCTGTTCCCGGCTGTACGCAGAAGACAGCACTTGCGGACGACATCGGCCGGGCGCTTATTTCGTTCAGTGAAAACGATTGTCTTTCAATGCAAGATCTTCAAAGTGGCCGGGTCAAGCCCCGCACGTTTCCGGCGAGTAAATTCCGCACAAGTCGCCGCGCTCGGTCGCAGCCGACAGCTGCGCGTCAGTCGGGTTGCCGAGCCGCGTTAGGCTCCCGCGACATGACGACGATGCGACGGGGACCGAAGCCGATCGAGCCCGCATCGTGACACCGCGTGCGGCAATCGTCACCGGCGCCGGAAGTGCGGACGGGATCGGCTTCGCAGCGGCGCGGAAGCTCGCGACGGGCGGCGCGCGGGTCGTGATCACGTCGACCACCGACCGCATCCAGCAGCGGGTGGCCGAACTGCGCGCCCTGGGCGCGGACGCGATCGGGCTGAGTGCCGATCTCACCGATCCGGCCTCGTCGGCGCGGCTGGTCGAGCTCGCGTGCTCCAGCTTTGGCGGCATCGACATCCTGGTCAACAACGCGGGTATGACATCGGTGGCGGTGCCGGACGAGCCGGCGTCCATCAGCGACCTCGGCGACGACCAGTGGCGCGCGTCGATCGCCCGCAACCTGGACACCATGTTCTACCTGTGCCGAGCGGTGCTGCCGGTGATGTGCGCGGCCGGCTACGGGCGCATCGTCAACGTGGCCTCGGTCTCCGGGCCGGTTGTGGCGTTCCGCGGCGACGCGGGCTACCACGCCGCCAAGGCCGCAGTGATCGGGCTGACGAGGTCGATCGCGCTGGACGCCGCCGCGGACGGGGTGACCGCCAACGCAGTCGCGCCGGGGTGGATCGGCACCGCCTCGGCGACCGAGCACGAGCGGCTGATGGGGCAGGCCACACCGGTAGGCAGATGCGGAACCCCGGACGAGGTAGCCGGCCTCATCGCGTATCTCGCCGGCCCCGACGCCGGCTACCTGACCGGGCAGATCCTGATCGTCGACGGCGGGAACTCGATCATGGAGGAGCGCGCCGCGAGCCGGCGCTGAACAGCCCTACCGGCTGTTCGGACTCAGCAAGTTCCGGGACATCGTCTGCTTGTGGTTGGCCATCGCCTTCCGGAACTCCGGGTCGGTCAGTGCCGTTGCGGGCAGCGCCGGTCCGCCCGGCTTCAACCCTTCCAGGGACAGGGCAAGGTAGCGCCGCCACAGGTCTGGCGCGGTGTTGTCGGCGATGTCCGCGACCGTGCAGAGCATGGCGATCAGGAAGCCGATGTCGCTCGGCCCGATGTCGGCCCTGACTGCTCCAGCACGTTTCGCCCGGCCCAACACCTGTTCCAGCATCCCGCTGAGCTGATCGTGGATCTTGTCGAACTTGTCCGGATCATGGAAGCCCATCAACACATGACGCAGGCCGCGGTCGTTCACCTGACTGGAGAGCGCGTCCTCCAGGAAGTCGACCAGCCCCTGCCACGGATCCTCGACAGCAATGGCCCGCTCGGCGCCGGCGACGAACTGCTCGATCATCTGGTCCATGAGCGCGGACAGCAGCTCGTACTTGTTCGAGAAGTGCCGATATGCGGTGCCGACGCCCAATCCGGCGTGGTGGGCGACGTCGTCGAGCGTCGCCTCCAGACCACGTTCGGCGAACACCTCGCGCGCCGCGTCGATCAGCAGTTCGCGGTTGCGCGCGGCGTCCTTGCGCAGTGGACGGGAGGCCGCGATGGTCTCGAGTTCACTCATCTCATGCCTCCCGTCCTACCGAAGACGCGCTCGTCAGAGTACGACGACGTTGCCGGCGTTGGCGTTGAAGTCTGGCACACCAGGACGAAGCAGCGCTGCGACGATCGCGGCACCGACGACGAAGATGCCGGCTGACCACCAGAACGCCACCACGTAGCTGTGCACGGCGGCCAGCTGAGCCACCGCTGGGTTGCTGAGGTGTGCGGCGGCGAAGGTCGTCGCGGCGGTTGCTGCGAGG
>JAVHVL010000442.1:0-19680 GCA_032160565.1 Pseudonocardiales bacterium
GCCAAGGCCGAGCAGGAGCTGCGCGAACTCGCCGACACCCAGGCGGCGCTGCGCCGCCTGGCCACGCTGGTCGCGCGGGGCGCACCGCCGGAGGCGGTGTTCGCGGCCGCGACCAGGGAGGCGCTGCAATATTTCGGGGGCGGCACCGCTCGGATGATCCGGTTCGAGCTCGACGGGACGGCGACGCTCCTGGCCAACGAAGGCACTACCGGGCCGCACGTGCGGCTCGGTGAGCGCTGGGAGGGCTACCCGCCGACCGGCCTGACCGCGACGGTGTGGCGTACCGGCCGGTCCGCCCGGGTCGATGACTACCGCGACCTTCCCGGCGGGGAGCCCTATCTCCGCGAGGGGATACGTTCCGCGGTGGCCGTGCCGATCCACGTCAACGGCCGGCTGTGGGGGGCGATCGCCGTCGGTTCCGGGCAGGGGCCACTGCCGCCGGACACCGAGCGGCGGATGGCGGAGTTCACCGACCTGGTCGCCACCGCGGTGGCGAACGCGCAGAACCGGGCCGAGCTCATCAGCTCCCGCACGCGGATCGTCGCGGCCTCGGACGAGGCCCGCCGGCGCATCGAGCGGGACCTGCACGACGGCGCGCAGCAGAGCCTGCTCGCGCTGGCACTCAGACTGCGTTGGGTGGCGGCGGCAGCCGAGGAGCGCGATGAGACCCATGCCGAGCTCACGGACGTGGCCGCGGGGCTCTTGGAGGTGATCGACGAGCTGCGGGAGATCTGCCGTGGCATCCACCCCGCGATCCTGTCCAGGGCCGGCCTGCGCCCGGCGCTGCGTGCACTCGGACGGCGCTCACCCGTGCCCATGGAGATAGACGTGCGGATCGACGGCCGGCTTCCCGAGGCGGTCGAGGTGGGCGCCTACTACGTGGTCTCGGAAATGCTCACCAACGCGGCGAAGCACGCCCGCGCCTCGGTCGTCGCGGTCGATGCGGAGGCCTCCGGCGGCACGCTGCGGCTGCGCGTGCGGGACGACGGGGTCGGCGGCGCCGGCCCGGTATCCGGCTCCGGGCTGGTCGGGCTGAAGGACCGCATCGAGGCACTCGGCGGCACCTTCTCCATCACCAGCCCCGCCGGCGGCGGCACGACGGTGTCCTGCGAGCTACCGGTCTTGACCGGCGCCGGCCAGCCAGAAGCCGTCCCCACCGAATAGCCAATCACAAAGCCTCGACCGTTCGGGGGAATGCTCGAAGGCCGCGCCGGCGGCGGATGTCGCGCTGGTGAAAGACTGGACGGAACGCAGGCGAAGGGAAGTCGGTGCAGGATCCAAAGGCTCTGTTCACGACGAGTGCCCGGCCGGAGCTGGCGCGGCCGGTTCTGGTTCAGGCGCTCGACGGTTTCGTCGATGCCGGTAGCGGTCGCCGGCTGGCGCAGGAGCACCTGCTGAACGCCCTCGACTCTGAACGGCTGGTCACCTTCGACGTGGATCAGTTGGTGGACTACCGATCGCGGCGGCCGGAGATGACCTTCACCCGGGATCACTGGGACGGCTACGCGGCGCCCGAGTTGGCCGTGGACGTGGTCCGGGATCTCGACGACGTGCCCTTCTTGTTGCTGCACGGACCCGAGCCGGATGTGCAATGGGAGCGATTCATCGCGGCGGTCGGCATCCTCGTCGCCGAACTCGACGTGCGGGTCGTGATCGGTCTCAACGCGATCCCGATGGCGGTGCCGCACACTCGGCCACCGACGGTGATCGCGCACGGAGCCCCGCCGGACCTGGTCGCCGACTATCCGAAATGGCTACCGACGGTCCGGGTCCCGGCCAGCGTCGGGAACCTGCTCGAGTACCGCCTCGGTGCGGCCGGCACGCCGGCCTGCGGCTTCGCGGTTGCGGTTCCGCATTACCTGGCCCAGCTCGAATATCCCGATGCCGCGCACACCTTGCTGAACTGTCTGGCGCAGGCCGCTGAGTTGTCCCTGCCGACCGAGGCGCTCGCCCACGCCGCGGAGGTGATGCGCGGTGACGTGGACAAGCAGGTGGCTGGGTCCGAGGAGGTCGCCAGCCTCGTTCGGGGGCTCGAGCGGCAATACGACGACATGACCGCGGGGCGAGGCGGCGGGCTGCTGACCGACGGTGCCCGGCTGCCGACGGCCGATGAACTCGGGGCCGAGTTCGAGCAGTACCTTTCCGGCCGGACCGACACGGACGAGGATCCTCCGGCGTAAGTCGCGGAATCGAGCCGAATGCTGGGTAGTACCAACTCCTGAGTTGCGGAGACGCATGACCGCAAACGAGGCCGGCCCCCTACCTGCGAACTGTAGGGAGCCGGCCCCGTCTGTTCCGGCGGCACCCCCACGGGCTGTCGGATGCAGCGCGGCGCTGTTGAGCGCTCCCGCTACCTTCCGTGGAAGTTAAGTCCAAGTCAAGGAACCACGCCGACGGCGGGACTCGTGTCACATTCCGATGACCTTCGGCCCAAGCGCGCGCCCGCGCCCGAGTTCTACCGTGATCGCATGGACCGCATCGAGCACACTCTCATCCAGACCGGTGCGATCACCGTGCTGAGCGTCGTGCATGACATGGGCGCCGAACCGCCGCATCATCGCTACGAGATCAGGCACAGCGGCTCGCTCGTCGCCGAGCCGACCTCTCTGGCGGAGGTCGCTGAATACCTCCGCGACGTCGCATCATGAGGCTGAGCTCTCGGTCGAGGCCGTCGGCGTCTCGAAGGTGAACCTGTGCGTCATACCGCGGCGCCGCGGCGATCACACCCTGTGGTCAGCGGCGATCAGACCGCAGTGGCGTCGAAGCGCGACAGCTGCTCGCTGCGGATGTCGCCGAGCACGGTTGTGGCCTGCAGCCGCAGGGCCAGCGTGGAGCGGGCCGCGACCGCGACGCGGTATGCCTCGCGGCGGCTGGTGCTGGTGCCGGTGCTCGGCTCGGACTGATC
Organism: Pseudonocardiales bacterium; assembly: GCA_032160565.1. Taxonomy (GTDB): domain Bacteria; phylum Actinomycetota; class Actinomycetes; order Mycobacteriales; family Jatrophihabitantaceae; genus RYN-117. Next base: position 2,906 of record JAVHVL010000442.1, read on the forward strand.
GGGCGTGTGTCCGTGCCCGTGCATTCCCAGCCGCAGCAGCGCGAGCGCCTCGGAGCGCAGCTGCGACACGCGGGATTCGGTGACGCCGAGTTCGGCGGCGATGTCGAGCATCCTGCGCTGCTCGAAGAATGACTGCTCCACGACCGTGCGCAGCCGCTCCGGCAGTTCGGCCACGGCGTCGCGCAGGTAGCCGATCTGCTCGCGCTTGATCAGGAGGCTCTCCGGCCCCGCCATTGCCGACGGCAGCAGCTCCGCGCCGTCGTCCTGGGCGAGGCCCTGCAGGCTGAGCACCGCGGCGCGGTGGACGTCCGACTCGGCCGCGTCGATCTCCTGCACGCGCACGCCCATCACCTGCGCCAGCTCCGGGCGGGTGGGCAACCGGCCGAGGGTGGCGGCGACCTGGTTGCGGGTGGACTCGATCTCGCGGGCCTTGGTGCGCACCGCGCGGCTGGCCCAGTCCATCCCGCGCAGCTCGTCGGTGAGCGCGCCCCGGATGCGGATGGCGGCGAATGCCCCGAACGGCACGCCGCGCGACGGGTCGAACGCCTTCGCGCTGAGCACTAGTGCCATCATCCCCGCGGACACGAGGTCGTCGCGGTTGACGTGGGCCGGCACGCGTCCGAGCAGCTCACGGACGATGTGCCCGACCAACGGCATGTGAGCGCGGACCACCCCGTCCACAGTCGGAGGCCCGTCGGAATGCTCGTCGGAATGCTCGGTGGCGACTGCAGCCGTCACGGCTGACCTCCTGGGGTACCTCGGCTCGAATTTCGAGCCCGCTTGGTTCCCCGCGAGACCGCCGTCGTGGTGCTCCCCAGCCCCACTGCGGCGAGCGGATGTTAGATCCGCGTGAGGTGATCATTACAGACACCATGATCAACTGGCAAGCCGCGGCGCAGAAGATCCGATGTCTGCTGTTCGGTCGAGACGGACGGCGGCGGCCGGCTAGGCGCCGACGTGCGCGCCGGCGTGCCGGCGGTCGGTCACGTCGCGGAGGTGCACGATGCCGTACTGCTCGCCGGCCCGATCGGGTTCGGTGATCGTCCACGTGACCGACAACCACACCACCGATTCGTCGCCGCTGAGGCAGCGAAGCTCGGCGTGCTCCGTCGCGGGCGGGGAGACGGATGCCGCGGCCACCACGGAGCGGAAGTAGCCGGCCAGGCTGGCGGAACGCTGCTCCGGGTGCACGAAGGTCAGGAAGGGCCGGCCGACGATCTCCTCGCGCCGCCGGTTCAACATGCTGGTCAGAGCGGAATTCACCGCCAGGAAACGGCCGTCCTCGTCGCACACGCCGACGCCGACCGGAGAGCGCTCGAACGCGGTCTGCAACACGGCGCGGCTCAAACCGGTGACGAGATCCGGCATTGACGGTGCTTCGATGCTGCGCACTGCTTACTCCACTCACGCCGTGCGACCGCTGGTCCCCCGACCCGCACGCAATTCACCCGCAAGATCGACTATCGCACACGCGCCCCACCTTCGCAGGTTGGGGCGCGAAGACCCGAGTGGATCGTCCTGCGCCGTGACGGGCATGGGTGCCGGCTCCGCAGGAGGATCCAGGTTCGTGGCTAGACCGTCCTGACGCGCAGCGGGGCGCCGAGCTCGTGCAAGTGGCGCAGCGCCGCGGCGTAGGAGCCGAACAGGCTGGCCTCGGTATAGGCGATCTGCTTGTCGCTGCAGTACGCGCGAACGATGAACTGCGCCTTGCGCAGGCTCGGTCGCGGCATGTTCGGGAAGAGGTGGTGCTCGACCTGGTAGTTCAGCCCGCCGAGCAGGAAATCGACGAGCCAGCCACCGCGCACGCTGCGCGAGGTGAGCACTTGTCGGCGCAGGAAGTCCAGGTCGCGGTCGGCGGGGAACGTCGGCATCCCCTTGTGGTTCGGCGCGAACGAGCAGCCCATGTAGAGGCCGAATACCGCCTGGTGGATCGAGACGAACACCAGCGCCTTCATCGGTGACAGCACCCACAGCACCGCCGCGAGGTAACCGACGACATGCAGGGTGAACAGCGTCAACTCGACGCGGCGGTAGCGGCGCGTTCTCGCCGCGATCAGCGCCCGGACGCTGGCGACGTGCAGGTGCAGCCCCTCGAAGGTGAGGAACGGGAAGAACAGCAGGGCCTGGTGCCGGACGATGAAGCGGCCGATCGAGCCCGTCCGCGCCGCGACGTGCCCGGTAGTGAAGGCGAACACGCCGTCCCCTATGTCCGGGTCGCGGTTCTCGTGATTGGGGTGTGAATGGTGCCGGTTGTGCTTGTCCAGCCACCACCCGTAGCTCAGCCCGGTGCACAGGTTGCCGGCGACGATGCCGAGCGCATCGTTGGCGCGGCGCGACCTGTACACCTGCTGGTGGCCGCCGTCGTGCCCGAGGAACGCGAGCTGGGTGAACACCAGCCCCATGACCACGGCAACGATCGTCTGATACCAGGAGTCGCCGACCAGGACGAAGGCCAGCCAGGTGGCGAGAAATGCCGCTCCGGTGATCGCGATGCGAGCCGCGTAGTGACCGCGCCGCCGCTCCAGCAGGTTCGCGGCGCGTACCTCGCGGCACAACCCGGCGAAGTCGCTTCCTTCTTTCCGTTCGATGACGGCAGTAATCGCCTGCTCCGCTCGTAGCCGACCTGCGCCACGTTGCGGTCGCCGGATTGGTCCAGCATCCGCGCTGGGCGATCGAATAGCGAACGGGGTGCCAGGCGATTTGTCAGGATGTGGATCAGCTGTTGATCCCGAGGACGAGCGGGTGGACAGGGCCGGCGCCTGCTTGCCGGAGCAGCCGCGCGGCCACGGTGAGCGTCCAGCCGGTGTCGGTGAAGTCGTCCACCAGCAGCACCGGCTGCCCTGCCAGCCGGGCGGCGACGGTCGGCGGGACCTCGTAGGCGCCCCAGACGTCGCGCAGCCGCAGCGCGCTGTTGGACCGGCCGGTGGCTGACGCGGCCGTGTGTCTCAGCCCGCCCAGGTGCGGCAGCTGCCCGATCTCCGCGATTCGCCCGGCGAGGTCGGCGACCAGCTGTGGGCGGCGCGCGGATCCGACGTGCACGACCGCACCCGGCCGCTGCGCCCAGCCCCACGAGGCGAGCACCTGAACGCACGCGCGCAGCAGCTCCTCGGGCAGCTCGGCGTCCGGGGTGTCGGCCGCCAGCACCGCGCGCACTCGCGCCCCGAAGCCGAGGTCTGTGTAGCGCGCGACGGCACGACCGGACTCCGCCTGCTGATCCGCCGCGATCTTCCCGCGCACGTCGATGCCGAGGTCTGGCATCGCCGTCGGCCACATGCGTCGCGGGTCGAACGGCACTCCGGGGCGGCCGAGCGCCACGCCGGCGGCCCGCACCGTCTCCTCGCTCGTCTCGGCGGGTAGCGACAGCCCGCCGCAGTTGTCGCAGCGCCCGCAGTCGGCGGATTCCGGATCGTCCAGCTGCTCGCGGAGGTACCGCATGCGGCAGGTGCCAGTCGTGAGGTATTCGCGCATGGCGTGCTGCTCGTCGCGGCGCACCGCGGTGACCTTGGCGTAGCGCTCGGCGTCGTAGCTCCACTCGGCGCCGGTGGCCACCCACCCGCCGCGCACGCGATGCACCGCACCGTCGACGTCGAGCACCTTCAGCATCGTCTCCAGCCGCGACCGCGACAGCTCCACTCGGGTCTCCAGAGCTGCGGTGCTCGTGGGAGCCGCCTCCGCGGACAGGGCACGCAGCGCCGCGCGCACCTGCGACTCCGCGGGGAAGCCGACGGAGACGAAGTAGTCCCACACGGCCTGATCCTCCGGGCCGGGCAGCAGGATCACCTGCGCGCGATCGACGCCGCGCCCCGCGCGCCCGACCTGCTGGTAGTAGGCGATCGGTGACGAGGGCGCGCCGAAGTGGATCACGAACCCCAGGTCCGGCTTGTCGAAGCCCATCCCCAGTGCGGAAGTGGCCACCAGTGCCTTGACCCGGTTGTGGATGAGATCGTCCTCGGCGGCGAGCCGCTCGGTCTGCTCCGTCTGCCCGGAATACGCGGCGACGGGAAACCCACGCTCGCGCAGGTAGCCTGCCACCTCCTGCGACGCCGCGACGGTGAGCGTGTAGATGATGCCCGAGCCGGGCAGCTCGGCGAGGTGATCGGCCAGCCAGGCCAGGCGGTGCGGCGTGGACGGCAGCGCGAGCACGCCCAGGTGCAGCGACTCGCGGTCGAGGCTGCCGCGCAGCACCAGCACCCCCTGTCCGTCGCCGTCGCCGTCGCGCCGGCCGAGGCCGAGCACCTCGGCGACGTCGTCGACCACGCGGATGTTGGCGGTGGCCGTGGTGGCGAGGACGGGGATGCCGCCGGGCAGCTGGGGCAGCAGGGTGCGCAGCCGGCGGAAGTCCGGCCGGAAGTCATGCCCCCAGTCGGAGATGCAGTGCGCCTCGTCGACCACGAGCAGCCCACAGCTGGCCGACAGCTGCGGCATGACGTTGTCGCGGAACTCCGGATTGTTGAGCCGCTCGGGGGACAGCAGCAGCACGTCCACCTCGCCTCGCGAGACGGCCGCGTAGGTGCGCGACCACTCGTCGACGTTCGTGGAGTTGATGGTGACGGCATGGATGCCGGCACGCTCGGCGGCGGCGATCTGGTTACGCATCAGGGCCAGCAGCGGCGAGACAATCACCGTCGGCCCGGAACCCTGCGCACGCAACAACGCGGTGGCGACGAAGTACACCGCCGACTTGCCCCAGCCGGTGCGCTGCACGACCAGTGCGCGCCGCCGGTCGGCGACCAGCGCCTCGACGGCCGTCCACTGGTCCTCGCGCAGCCGGGCATCCGCGCCCGCGAGCGCGCGCAGATGCGCCTCGGCCTGCTCGCGCAGCGCCGTCCGATCCAGCAGCCCGGTCATCCGTCCTGTCTAGCAGGCGGTTGCGACAGCCGAGGTCAATGGACCTGCCGATCGCGGCCGGCCCAGTACGGCTCGCGCAGCTTGAACTTCTGCAGCTTGCCGGTGGCGGTACGCGGCAACGTCTCGACGAACTCGATCCTCTTCGGGCACTTGTACCCGGCGAGCGAGCCGCGGCAGTGGGTGATGAGCTCCTCGCCGGTGACGGCTGAGCCTTCCCCAGAGGGGGTATCCCCGGCGAGGACGACGAGCCCGGTGACCAGCTCGCCCCACTTCTCGTCCGGGATGCCGATCACCGCGACCTCGCGCACGGCCGGGTGCGACATCAACGCGTCCTCGACCTCGATCGAGGAGACGTTCTCCCCGCCGGTGATGATCACGTCCTTCTTGCGATCGGAGATGACGAGGTAGCCGTCTTCGACATAGCCGCCGTCGCCGGTGTGGAACCAGTTGCCGGCCTGCGCGCTCGCGGTCTCCTCGGGCTGATTCCAGTACCCGTCCAGGTTGTGGTTGGACTGGGTGATGACCTCGCCGTCCACATCCACCTCGACGCGAACGCCCAGCGCCGGCGCGCCTGCCCGGCCGAGACGCCGCGCCCGCTCGATCGTGGGCAGCTCGTCCCACTCTGCACGCATCCTGTTCACGGTGACGACGGGGGAGGTCTCGGTCAGGCCGTAGATCTGGCAGAACTCCCAGCCCAGCTCCGTGATGACCCGCTCGATGGTCCGCGTCGGGGGCGGTGCGCCGGCGACGATGATGCGCACCCGGTCGCGCCCGGGGATCGGGCCGTCCCACGACGGCACCGCATCGAGCGCGGCGTTGACGACGGCCGGTGCCGCGCACATGAGGGTCACGCCGTGCTGCTCGACGCGGCGCAGGATCTCCGTGCCGTCGACCTGACGCAGCACGATGTGCCTGCCGCCGACGCCGGTGATGCCGAACGGCATGCCCCAGCCGTTGGCGTGGAACATCGGCAGCGTGTGCAGCAGCACGTCGCGGTCGCTGATGGTGAAGTGCAGCCCGAAGACGGTGGCGTTCAGCCAGAGGTTGCGGTGCGTCAGCTGCACGCCCTTGGGCCGGGCGGTGGTGCCTGACGTGTAGTTGATCGTGGCCGTGGCGGCTTCGTCGGGTGCGCCCCACGGCTGCGGTTCGACGCCGCGCAGGTAGAGCGCGTCGTCGTCGCCCAGGACGAACTTGTGCGGCACGTCCAGGGTGTCGAGCGTGTCCTTGCATGCCGGGTCGGCGTAGACGACCTCGGCCCCGGAGTGCCCGACGATGTACTGGATCTCCGCCGGTGCAAGGCGGAAGTTGATCGGCACCAGGATGCGCCCCCAGCCGGGCACCCCGAAGAACGACGTAAGCAGCCGGGCGGAGTTCTGCGAGATCACGGCCACCCGCCCGCCGACCGGGACGCCCAGCTGATCCAGCTTGGCCGCCTGTGCCCGGGCCAGCGCCGCGAGGTCCCGGTAGCTGACCTCGCCCAGGCTCGGCGCGGGCTGGTCCGGCTCGTCGACGACGGCGATGCGGTCGGGGTAGACCTGCTCGGCACGATCGAGGAAGTCGCGGACGGTCAGCGGGTAGTACACGGGCACCTCCGAGGCCGGCCGGAACGGCAAACCCGATTAGATAGCATGGGCTGCCGCTCCGGCCAGGTCGCAGGTCCTGCCGGCGTCAGTGACCGATGTGCGCCATGGCCTTCCTCGACGCCTCCTTGGCCGCCGCGGCGAGCGCAGCCGCCTGGGCCGCCCTCGCGAGCATCGCTTCCTGCGCGGCGGCGCCGACCTCAGCCGCCTTGGCACCGACTTCGGCCGCCCTGGCACCGACTTCAGCCGCCCTGGCGCTGACTTCGGCCGCCCTGGCACCGGCCCCGGCGGCCCTTGCGGCGGTCAGCCTCTTCGCGGACTTCGCCGCCGCGCCGGCCTTGACGCCCCGCTCTGCGGCAGCCTGCTTCAGCTCGTGCGTCATCTCGACGCGCTTCTCGTGCGCGCCGGTGAACAGGGCGTCGAGCATCAGGCTGGTGCCGATGCCGAACAGCCAGCTGTCCTTCGCGATCGGGATGCCCTGCTGGGTCGGGCGGGGGCTGCCTTCCTGGTGCAGGCCGGGCGTGCGCCAGTACATGCCGAGCAGCCCGGCGGACAGCCCGACGAGCCCGAGCCCGGCGACGGCCGCGGGAACGACCGGCAGCAGCAATGCGGCTCCGACGGCGGTCTCGGTGGTGGCCAGGCCGCGGATGAACAGCTTGGAATCCACCTTCTCCAGGGGCGGGTACGCCCCGGCTGCCATCCCGTGGGTGCCCTTGGCGTGGTCGTCGTCCGCGCTGAACTTCTCGAGTCCGGAGTTGAGGACGAAGGCACCGGTGACGATGCGCAGCGGTGCTCGCCGCAGTTTGGCTGACAGGCTCATGTCGTCCCCCTCGTGGATTCGGGCGGCCGACCGGCGGGCCGGCACTCTCAGACGCTCATACCCACGACGGCAGCCACATATGCGCGTGCCACTGGTTGTAGGTCAGCAGCCCGCCGGTGAAGATCGGCCACATCCAGACGAAGTCGGCGACCACGAGCCCCAGGTACGTGCACACGCCGGCGATTCCCCACTGCCGCCGCACGGTTGCGCGGCGGTCGCGCTGCCTGTCTCCGGTTCGGCGCAGGGCAGGGCCGAGCATCACGCCCAGCCCCAGTGTCACGCCGATGATCAGGAACGGCACCAGCGGCGCCATGTAGAAGAGGAACATCGTGCGCTTGGTGTCCTGGAACCACACCACCCAACCGGCGATGAACGCCACCCACACTGCGCCGGCGCGCCAATCGCGGGTGGTGATCCAGTGCCAGGCCAGCCAAAGCAGCATGGGCACGAACGCCCACCACAGCAGCGGCGTCCCGATCAGCAGGACTTCCCGTGCGCACGTCGAGGAGCCGCAGGACTTCGACGAGCCGTCGTAGTAGAAGTCGACCGGACGCCCGAGGACGAACCAGCTCCACGGGTTGGACTTGTACGGGTGGCCGCTGTCCAGCCCCTCGTGGAAGCGGTAGGCGTCCAGCGTGTACGCGCCCAGCGAGCGGATCGGGCCCGGGAGCCAGCCCCAGCTGAACGGCGGGTGCAGCCCGAACGGGAGGTTGAGGTGGGTCGATGCGCTGTGCGAGTCGGCCCAGTGGCGGCCCCAGCTGTTCTCCCCGTAGAACCAGCCGAGGTAGCTCAGCAGGTACACCGCGATCGGCGTGGCCAGCAGTGACCCGGCCGCCGGGCCGACGGAGCGGCGTAACGCCGCGCGGGTGGGGCGCCGGACGCCCGCGGCCCGCAGCGCGGCTCGGTCCCAGATCAGGCTGAGCAGCACGAACAGCACGAAGAACGACAGCGCTGTCCACTTCACCGCGCACGCGGCGCCGAACATCGCACCGGCGAGCAGTCGCCACGGGCGCGGCCCGAGGCTGGGTGCGCCGTCGGTCAGGTCCGCGCCGTCGGCGATCAGTGCGGCGAGGCGGGCGCGCACCCGGTCCCGGTCGACGACCAGGGCACCGAACCCGGCAAGGACGAAGAACTGCAGGAAAATGTCGAGCAGGGCGGTGCGCGAGAGCACCAGCGAGAGCCCCTCCATCGCGAACAGCGCGCCGGCGATTCCGCCGAAGAGGTTCGAGCGCAACATCCGGCGCACTGTGCGGGTCAGTACGACGACGCCGAGCACGCCGGCGAGCGCCGGCGCGATCCGCCAGCCGTAGGAGTCCAGGTGCTGCGGCCCGTGCCAGAAGTGCGAGGAGAGCGCGATCAGCCACTTCCCGAGCGGCGGATGGACGATGAACATGTAGCCGCGGTTGTCCTCGTAGCCGTACCGCAGCAGCTCCTTCGACTCGGTGACGTAGTAGACCTCGTCGAAGGTCTTGCCATGCGGCCAGCCGAGGGCCCAGAAGCGGGTGAACGCGGCGAGGACGGTGACCGCCGCCGTGATCGCCCAGCCCAGCCAGGGGTGCGGGTCGTGCCACGGGGCCAGCGCTACGGGCACGCCGCGCAGCGGCTGTGGCGGCTCGGCGGATTCGTCTCCCGGGGTCGGGTGGGCGTCCGCGGGTGCCTCGAGCGTCGCCGTCACGCAGCCGATCCTAGAGAGCGTCGGGCAATAGGGTCGCGGGATGGGTTCCGAAGACTTCGGGCGGGTCGGCGGCGTCGGCGGCGTCGGGAGGGTCGGCGGCGTCGGGCGGGTCGTGCTGGCCGGGGCGCCGTTGGGGCAGGCGGAGGATGCGTCGGCCCGGCTGCGCGCGGCGCTGTCCACCGCGCCGGTGATCGCCGCGGAGGACACCCGCCGGCTGCGGCGGCTCTGTGCGGACCTCGGCGTCACGCCGACGGGGCGGGTCGTCTCCTTCTTCGAGGCGAACGAGGCCGCCCGGGTACCGACCCTGCTCGCCGCGCTGCGCGGCGGCGACGACGTGCTGGTCGTGACCGACGCGGGGATGCCGTCCGTGTCCGACCCCGGGTACCGGCTGGTGTCGGCTGCCGTGGCCGAGGGGCTGCCCGTCACCGTCCTACCCGGTCCGTCGGCCGTCACGTCCGCACTCGCCGTGTCCGGCCTGCCGGTCGACCGGTTCTGCTTCGAAGGGTTCCTGCCCCGCAAGGGGGGCGAGCGGCGGCGGGCGGTCGCCGCGCTCGCGACGGAGCCCCGCACGCTCGTGTTCTTCGAGGCGCCGCACCGCCTCGCCGGCACCCTCGCCGACCTGGCCGAGGCCTTCGGTGCCGAGCGTCCGGCCGCGGTGTGCCGCGAGCTGACCAAGACATATGAAGAGGTACGGCGCGGCACCCTCGCCGAACTCGCCGACTGGGCTGCGGGGGAGGTGCGCGGCGAGATCACCCTCGTGGTGGCCGGCGCCGCCACCCATGCGGCCGAGGCCGCGCCGGCCGACCTGGTGGCCGAGGTGGCGGCCCGCGAGGAGGCGGGGCAGCCCCGCAAGGAGGCGATCGCCGAGGTCGCGCGCGGCCGGGGGTTGCCGAAGCGGACGGTGTTCGACGCCGTCGTGGGGGCCAAGCCGCGCTGAGTTGCACATTGCGCGTCACGGCGATTGCCCGCCGCCGTCGCCGGGTGAACGATTCCCCCACCGATCTGGCAGAGGAGGACTCATGTTCATCCAGGTCATCCAGGGCAAGGTCAGCGACGAAGCCGGTCTGAACCGCTGCCTCGACAAATGGGAACGGGAGCTGATGCCCGGCGCCGTCGGTTACCTCGGCACAACCGCCGGAATGGCCGACAACGGCATGTTCGTCGCGCTGGCCCGCTTCGAGTCGGCCGATGCCGCGAAGAAGAACAGCGAACGCCCCGAGCAGTCGGCTTGGTGGGCGGAGATGGAAAGGTGCTTCGCGGGGGACGTCACGTTCATGGACTTCACCCAGGTACGGCCGTGGCTGTCCGGTGGGTCGGACGATGCCGGCTTCGTGCAGGTCATGGAGGGCAGGAGCCCGGACGCCAAGCGCATGCACGACCTCATGCAGCAGGCCGGCGATCGCATCCACGAAGCCCGCCCCGAGATCATCGGCGGCCTGATGGCGGAGGCGGGCGACGGCAGGTACGTCGACGCCATCTACTTCCGCTCCGAGGGCGAGGCCCGGGCCGGCGAGCGCATGGAGATCCCCGACGACATGCAGAACATGATGCAGGAGGAGCAGAAGCTCATGGGCGAGGTCTCCTACTTCGACCTGCACCACCCCAAGCTGGTCTCGGCCAAGTAGCAGCCCGCTGGGGTTCGCTCACGCTCACTAGGCTGTGAGCGTGAGCGAGCATATTTTGACCGCGGTCGCCTGGCCGTACGCCAACGGACCGCGGCACATCGGCCATGTCGCCGGATTCGGCGTGCCGTCCGACATCTTCAGCCGCTACCAGCGGATGGCCGGCAACGACGTGCTCATGGTCAGCGGCACCGACGAGCACGGCACGCCCATCCAGGTGCAGGCCGACAAGGAGGGTGTCACGCCGCGCGAGCTCGCCGACCGCAACGCGCTGATCATCGCCAAGGACCTGCAGAACCTCGGGCTGTCCTACGACCTGTTCACCCGGACCACGACGAGGAACCACTACGCCATCGCGCAGGAGCTGTTTCTCGGCCTGCTCAAGAACGGGTACATCTTCGCCCAGCGGCAGCTCGGCGCGATCAGCCCGTCCACCGGCCGCACGCTGCCCGACCGCTACATCGAGGGCACCTGCCCGATCTGCGGCTACCCGAGCGCGCGGGGCGACCAGTGCGACAACTGCGGCAACCAGCTGGACCCGATCGACCTGATCAACCCCGTCTCCAAGATCAACGGCGAGACGCCGAAGTTCGTCGAGACCGAGCAGATGATGCTGGACCTGCCCGCCTTCGGTGACGCCCTCGCGGAGTGGCTGCGCAAGCAGACGCACTGGCGCCCCAACGTGCAGAAGTTCAGCCTCAACCTGCTCGACGACCTCAAGCCGCGCTCGTACACCCGCGATCTCGAGTGGGGCATCCCCGTCCCACTGGACGGCTGGCGCGACCGCCCGGACAAGAAGATCTATGTCTGGTTCGACGCCGTAGTGGGCTACCTGTCCGCGTCCATCGAGTGGGCGGCGCGGCGCGGTGAGCCGGACGCCTGGCGGGCGTGGTGGCAGGACGAGCAGGCCAAGCACTACTACTTCATGGGGAAGGACAACATCGTCTTCCACGCCGAGATCTGGCCGGCGATGCTGATGGGCTACTCCGGCATCGGTGCGAAGGGCGGCACGCCGGGCTCGCTCGGGGCGCTGCAACTGCCCTACGAGGTCGTCTCCAGCGAGTTCCTGACGATGGAGGGGCGCAAGTTCTCCTCCTCGCGCAACGTGGTGATCTACGTCGGCGACATGCTGTCTCGCTACGACGCCGACGCGCTGCGCTACTACCTGGCCGTGGCCGGGCCGGAGAACCAGGACACCGACTTCACCTGGGCGGAGTTCGTGCGCCGCAACAACGAGGAGCTCGTCGGCACGTGGGGCAACCTCGTCAACCGCACCGTCTCAATGGCCGCGAAGAACGTCGGCGAGATCCCGGCGCCCGGTGCGCTGACCGACGCCGACCATGCGCTGCTGGCCGCCTCGCGTGCGGCGTTCGGGGCGGTCGGCGACCTGCTGGCCCGGTCGCGGCAGAAGGCGGCCATCGCGGAGGCCATGGGGGTGGTCGGCGCGGCGAACAAGTACCTGTCCGACATGGAGCCGTGGAAGCTGCGCAGCACCGATCCGGACCGGATGGCCTCGGTGCTGCACGTCGCCCTGCAGGTGGTGTCCGACGCGAAGACGCTGCTCACGCCGTTCCTGCCGTCGTCCTCCTCCAAGGTGCATGCCCTGCTCGGCGGCGAGGGGAAGTGGGCCGCGATGCCGGAGCTCGTCGAGGTGGACGAGGAGACGGCTGCCGGTTCACCGTCCTATTCGGTGCTCACCGGCGACTACGACACCGGCGCCCGCTGGGAGTCGTCGCCGATCCGGGTCGGGCACCCGCTCGCGCCGCCGACGCCGATCTTCACGAAGCTGGACCCGTCCGTCGTGGACGAGGAGCTGGCCAGGCTCGCGGCCGAATGACCGACCGGGTGCCCGCGCCGGAGCCGCTGCGCGCGCCCGTGTTCGACGCGCATGCCCACCTCGACGCGATGGCGCAGCGCGCCGGGCTGGAGCCGGACGCCGAGTTCGTCGCCCGGGTGATGACACAAGCCCGGGCGGTGGGCGTCACGCGCGTGATCACGGTGGGCGACACGGTGGCCTCCTCCCGGTGGTGCGTGGCTGCCGCGAACGCGCACCCGGACGTGTACGCCGCGGTGGCCGTCCACCCAACCGAGATCGCCGGCCTGACCGACGACGACTACGCCGAGCTGGCGGAGCTGGCCGGCGACCCCCGCGTGGTCGCGGTCGGCGAGACCGGGCTCGACTACTACTGGGGCCGCACCGAACCGCCGGCGCAGCAGGAGCACTTCCGGCGGCACATCGCACTGGCGAAGCGAGCGGGCAAGCCGCTGATGATCCACGACCGCGATGCGCACGCCGACGTGCTGCGGCTGCTGCGGGAAGAGGGGGCGCCGGAGCAGGTCGTCTTCCACGCGTTCTCCGGCGGCGAGGCGATGGCGCACGAATGCGTCGCCGCGGGCTACGTCCTCTCCTTTCCCGGCGTCGTGACGTTCCGCAACGCTCCGGCGCTGCGGGCCGCGGCCGCGGTGGTGCCGCTGGAGCAGCTGCTCGTGGAGACCGACGCCCCGTTCCTCACCCCGCATCCGCACCGGGGGCGAGCCAACGCGCCGTACCTGCTGCCCTGGACGGTGCGCGGCCTGGCGGCCGCGGTGAGCGTCGACGTCGATCAACTGTGCGCGACGGTTGCCAAAACCGGTCGCCGGCTGTTCGGGTGGTCAGCCGGATAACGGCGCTGCTTATACCCCGTTCCCGGGGGGATTTGTCCGATTTCGGATCGACTGTGGTGCCCGTCACATAAGCACCGACGGTATCGGGTACTCCGTGCAATGACATCGCGGGGCGTAGATCGACACGGCAGAACAGCTTTAGGAATGCAGCCGGCCACGCCTCCCGTGATCTCGCGGACAGGTGCAGTTGAGGGTCGACTTCGGCGCCCGGACACCATTGAATTCACGGCCTTACGCATGCCGCGCGCTTATCGCCCATCGAGCCCAGGCCGTTCACAGAAAGCGCGCCGGGCGGGCGTTGCCGGTTTGGCCGGTCAGTGAACCGCTCGTTACGGTTTCGTGACCAATGAGTGCGCGAAGCATGCGACAACCGATGGGAGTTTCCTGATGCGTCGCAGCGTCAAGTACGGCCTCTACGGTGCTGTGCTGGCAGGCGTCGTAGGCGGCAGTGCCGCCTTCGCGACGGCTGCCAACGGAGCCACCGTCGACCTGCTGGTCGACGGGCAGAGCAAGTCGATCCACACCACGGCGAGCAGCGTGCAGGGTGCGCTGCAGGACGCGGGCTACACCGTGAACGCTCACGACATCGTCGCGCCCGCCGCCGCCGCCAAGATTCACAGCGGTCAGAAGATCGTCTTGAACCGAGGGCGGCTGCTCCACTTGAACGTCGACGGCACGAAGAAGGACGTGTGGACCACGGCGCCGACAGTCGCCGAGGCGCTGGCCCAGCTGGGCTACTCCGCCTCCGACTTCGTGTCGGTGTCCCGCTCCACGCGGCTGCCCCTCGACGCGACCAGCCTCGAGCTGCGCGCGCCGAAGCAGGTGAGGGTGGGCTTCGACGGCAAGACCAGGACGGTCACAACCACCGATTCCACCGTGGGGCAGTTGCTGCGCGACCTCGGCGTGCGGGTCGGCGCCACGGACCGCGTCCTGCCGTCGTCGAGGTCGGCGATCGAGCAGGGGCTCAAGATCGCGGTGCAGCGCGTGGCGGTGAAGCGCCAGACGGTTCGTGAACTGCTGTCCTTCGCGGTCACCCGGCGCAACGACGCCACGATGTACCAGGGCGACACCAAGGTCGTCGTGGCCGGTGCCTCCGGCGCGGCCAACGTCACCTACGAGCTCACCTACGTCAATGGCAAGGTGGCCGGCCGCAAGCAGGTGGCCCGGCACGTGCTCAGCCAGCCCACGGCACAGGTCGTGAACGTCGGGACCAAGGCGCGTCCGGTCGCCCCCGCGCCCGCCCCTGCCCCGGTCCCCGCCTCGACGGGCGGCCTGAACTGGGACGCCGTCGCGGCCTGCGAGTCCGGCGGTAACTGGCACATCAACACCGGTAACGGCTTCTACGGCGGGCTGCAGTTCGACTACAGCACGTGGCTGTCCAACGGCGGCGGGGCCTACGCCCAGCGCGCCGACCTGGCCACCCGCGAGCAGCAGATCGCGGTAGCCACCCGGGTCTACAACGCCCGCGGGTCCAGCCCGTGGCCGGTCTGCGGTGCCAACCTGTAAATAAGCTGCTGCCCCCCGGGCAGCGCAGCGAAGCCCGGCCGCCACCCGTCCCCCCGCGGTTCCGGCGACCGGGCTTCGCACTGCCGCCGCGACCTGCCATTTGCCGCCGCGACATGCCCTGAATTCGCCCCTGGCTGTACCTGGCGGAGATCGGTCCGTTACAGTTCCGTGACTCTCCGCTGACGGCTCGGAAGAACCCGAAGGAGTTCCATCTCTTGCTTCGCAGTGTGAAGTACGGCCTCTACGGCGCCGTACTGGCTGGCGTAGTCGGTGGCACCGCGGCCTGGCACACGGTCGACAAGACCGTTGCGCTCGACGTCGACGGTCAGACCACCACGGTGCACACCACTGCCGGGCACGTCGGCGACATCCTCACCGCGGCCGGGTATCACGCCGGGCCGCACGACATCGTCGCCCCGGCCATCGATGCCTCCGTGCACAACGGCGGCCGCATCGTCTACCAGCGCGGCCGGCTGCTGCACCTTGACGTCAACGGCGTCCGCAAGGACATCTGGACGACTGCCCCGACCGTCGACGCGGCGATGAAGCAGCTGGGCTACTCCACGGCCGATTTCACCTCGGTCTCGCGCAGCAAGCGACTGCCGCTCGGTGCCACGAACCTGACGGTCCGCACCCCGCGGATGATCACGATCGTGCACGACGGCAAGACCCAGCGGGTCATGACCACCGACTCCACCGTCGCCCAACTGCTGCGCGACCTCGCCATCAAGGTGGGGGCCAAGGACAAGCTGTCGGCCCCCGCGTCGTCCGAGCTGACGCCGAACCAGAAGCTGATCATCAGCAGCCTCCGCACCGGTCAGGTGACCGTCGACAAGGCGCTGCCGTACCAGGTGAAGCGGGTGCCCACCGCCACCCTGCCCGCGGGCCAGACCCAGGTCGTCACGCCCGGCAAGAACGGGCTGGCCCGGGTCACGTACTCCCTCGTGTACATCAACGGCAAGCTCGTCGGGAAGACACCGGTGCGGACCACCGTGGTCCGCGCGCCCACGACCGAGGTCGTGCACGTCGGGACCCAGACGTCGCCGCTCGTCATCCCGACCGCCGGCTCGGCACAGGCCATCGGGCGCTCGCTCGCCGCGGCGCGCGGCTGGGGCGATGGCGAATTCAGCTGCCTCGTCCAGCTGTGGGACCACGAGAGCGGGTGGCGGGTCAACGCCGCCAACCCCAGTGGCGCGTACGGCATCCCGCAAGCGCTGCCCGGATCGAAGATGAGCACCGCGGGGCCGAACTGGCAGACCGACGCCTCGACGCAGATCAAGTGGGGGCTCGGCTACATCGCCAGCCGCTACGGCACGCCGTGCGGCGCGTGGTCGACCTGGCAGGCCCAGGGCGGCTGGTACTGACGCACTGACCGGCCTGAGACACTGACCGGCGTGAGCTCCGCGCTGCTCGGTCCGGCTGAGATACGCGCGCTGGCCACCGAGTTCGGCGTCCGCCCCACGAAGACGCTGGGGCAGAACTTCCTGCACGACGCCAACACCATTCGTCGCATCGTGCGGGTGGCTCAGCTGCAACCGGACGACGTGGTGCTGGAGGTCGGGCCGGGGCTGGGCTCGCTCACCCTGGGGCTGCTCGAGGCCGGGCACCGGGTCACCGCCGTGGAGATCGACCCGGTGCTGGCCGGTGCGCTGCCCGAGACGGTGGCCGCCCGCCTGCCCGACGCCCCGCTGACCGTGCTGACGGCCGACGCGCTGCGGCTGAGGACCCTGCCGGGTGCGCCGCCCACGGCGCTGGTGGCCAACCTCCCGTACAACGTGGCCGTGCCGGTGGTGCTGCACCTGCTCGAGTGCCTGCCGTCGCTGCGCAGCGGGCTGGTGCTGGTGCAGGCGGAGGTGGCGGACCGGCTGGCCGCACCCCCGGGGTCACGGGTCTACGGCGTGCCGAGCGTGAAGGCGGCCTGGTACGCGGCGGCGACCCGGGCCGGTGGTGTGCCGCGGACCGTGTTCTGGCCGGTGCCCAACGTGGACTCCGGCCTGGTCCGGCTGGTGCGGCGGGACCCGCCGCCGACCGCGGCGGGCGTCAGCCGGCGCGACGTGTTC
>JAVHVL010000465.1:0-4089 GCA_032160565.1 Pseudonocardiales bacterium
CACCGCCCCGGCGACGGTGTGGCGCACCCGCACGACGGTGCGGCTCACGCCGCGGCCGCTGACGGCGCGACTGACAGCGCGACTGACAGCGCGACTGACGGCGCGACCACTGACGGCGCGACTGGCGGCGCGACCACTGACGGCGCGACCGGGCGGAGGAAGCACAAGCGCAAGCGCCGCAAGGCCCCGTGGTGGGAGCTGCCGCTTCTCGTTGGCTTCGCCATCGTCATCGCCATCGTGGTCAAGTCGTTCGTGATCCAGCCGTTCTACATCCCGTCGCAGTCGATGGAGAAGACGCTGCACGGCTGCCCGGGCTGCAAGGGCGACCGGATCCTCGTCAACAAGCCGATCTACGACCTGCGTGACCCCCACGGCGGCGACATCGTCGTGTTCCACGCCCCGAACGGCTGGGACGACGAGCCCCCGGTGCTGCCGCCCAGCAACCCAGTGCTGAAAGGCGTCCGGGGCTTCGGCCAGCTGGTCGGCTTGGTGCCACCGGACGGCCTCGTGCTGGTGAAGCGGGTGATCGCCACCGGCGGGCAGGGCGTCCAGGGCGATTCCGCCGGGCACGTCATGATCAGTGACCACGGGGCGAGCGGCCCGTGGCGCACGCTCAACGAGCCGTACGTGTTCGAGGACGGCACGGATTCGCACGCGGCGTTCGGCCCCGTCGTCGTCCCCAAGGGGCGGCTGTGGGTGATGGGCGATCACCGCAACGACTCCGCGGACTCCCGCTTCCACTGCGGCGCGGGGGGCTCGCAGGGTTCCGACGGCCCGAGCTGCGATCCGATCTCGAGCACCGTCCCGGACAGCGCGGTCATCGGCAAGGCGGTCGTGATCGCCTGGCCGCCGTCGCGCTGGCGCACCCTCGGCACGCCCGCCACCTTCAAGCACGCGGCCGATGCAGCGCTGCCCGTCGGGGGTGGCGTGCTGTTCGTCCTGCCGGTGTACGTCCTGCGCCGCCGTCGCCGCCGCCGGGGCTGACTTGTCGCGTCTCGAGGCGGGGTAACGTCGGCGGCGTCATGGCGAACCGTTCCCTCAGCAGCGACCTCGTCTTCCGCCCGCCGCGGCTGGTGGTGCGCCGGGAGATGGGGCTCACCGCCTACGAGGCCGCGCTCGACCGGGCCGGATTCGGCCGGGTGGCCGGTGCCGACGAGGCCGGGCGTGGCGCCTGCGCCGGGCCGCTGGTCGTCGCCGCCTGCATCCTGCCGACCGGCCGCCGCGGCCAGATCGACGGCCTCACCGACTCCAAGCTGCTGGCGCCCGCCGTGCGGGAGCGGATGTACGACGAGGTGATCCGCCGCGCCGTCGCCTACTCGGTGGTCATCGTCCCCGCTGCCGAGATCGACGCCTACGGGCTGCACGTCGCCAACCTGGCCGGCATGCGCCGCGCTATCGGCACGCTGTCGCCGGCGGCGTCCTACGCCCTCACCGACGGCTTCCCGGTCCGCGGCCTGGGGGTGCCGTCGACGGCGGTGTGGAAGGGCGACGCCACGGTGGCCTGCATCGCGGCGGCGTCCGTGCTGGCGAAGGTCACGCGCGATGCGATCATGACCGAGCTGCACGAGCACTTCCCCGAGTACGACTTCGCCCAGCACAAGGGCTACGTCACGCCGGCGCACGCCGCGGCCCTGGACCGCAGCGGCCCGTGCCGGGAACACCGGCACCGATACGTCAACGTCCAGCGGGCGCTGCGCGAAGGCTTCCCGCTGGGAGACAATGGAGCGATCGACGCGGACCCCACCGCAATGATGACCCTGGAGACTGCATGAGCACCGAGGATCTCGAGAACTACGAGACCGAGATGGAGCTGCAGCTCTACCGGGAGTACAAGGACATCGCCGCCCAGTTCAGCTACGTCGTCGAGACCGAGCGCCGCTTCTACCTGACCAACGACGTCGACCTGCAGCCGCGCAACGCCGACGGCGAGGTGTATTTCGAGCTGACGATGCGCGACGCCTGGGTCTGGGACATGTACCGCCCGGCGCGCTTCGTGAAGACGGTGCGGGTCGTGACGTTCAAGGACGTCAACATCGAGGAGCTGGAGAAGCCGGAGCTCGAGCTGCCGCACGAGTGAGGTTGTCAAGCCGGCCGTCCACAGGCGCCGCCGCTGTCCACAGCCGCGCCGATTCCGCGGCGGCGCGGGCCGTGCACCGGCAGTGTTGCCGCCGTGCGAATCAAGGACGCGGTCGGGCGCTTCGGTGAACAGCTGGCCGCCGCGCATCTCGCGGAGGCCGGACTGACGATCCTCGACCGCAACTGGCGCTGCGCCGACGGCGAGATAGACATCGTCGCGCTGGACGGCGACGTGCTGGTGATCGTCGAGGTGAAGACCCGCTCGTCGGTTGCCTTCGGCGACCCGGCGGAGGCGGTGAACCCGGTCAAGGCGGCGCGGCTGCACCGGCTGGCCCTGCGGTGGCTGGCCGAGCGCCGCGAATCCCTGCCCGGATCGCACTGCCCGCAGCTGCGCTTCGACGTCGTGGCGATCGTGCGGCTGGCGCCCGGCGGCCCCGCCGTGCGCCACCTCGAGGCGGCGTTCTAGATGGCGCTGGCCCGCACCTTGGCGGTCGCGCTCAACGGCGTCGACGGCCAGCTCGTCGAGATCGAGTCGGACCTGTCCAGCGGGATCCCCGGCCTGTCGTTCACCGGCCTGCCGGACACCTCGGTGGTCGAGTCCCGTGACCGGATCCGCGCCGCGATGGGCAACTCCGGCGTCGACTGGCCCAACCGCAAGATCACCTTGGCGCTGCTGCCCGCGGACGTGCGCAAGGTGGGCTCGCGATTCGACCTCGCGGTGGCGCTGGCGGTGCTCGCCTCCGCCGGTGAGATCCCGCCGGATGCCGTCGCCGAGGCGGTGTGGCTCGCCGAGCTCGGGCTCGACGGCCGGCTGCGGCCGGTGCGTGGCGTGCTCCCGTCGGCCCTCACCGCGCATCGAGCTGGGGTGCGGCGGATCGTGGTGGCGCCCGGCAACGCCGCGGAAGCCGCATTGATCACCGGCCTGGATGTCCGGACCGTGCGTGACCTGCGGGAGCTGCTCAGCTGGCTGCGCGGCGAGTCGCCGGCACCGCCGCAGGCCCTGCCTGACGTGGACGACGGCAGCGCCCCCTCGTCCGCTGACCTCGCCGACGTCGCCGGGCAGTCGGCGGCCAAGCGGGCACTGGAGGTGGCCGCCGCCGGTGCACACCACATCTACCTGCTCGGTGCTCCTGGGGCGGGGAAGACCATGCTGGCCGAGCGCCTCCCGGGGCTGCTGCCCACGCTGCCGGACCAGGCGGCGCTGGAGGTCACCGCCGTCCACTCGGTGGCCGGGCTGCTCACCGAGCAGGCCCGGCTGATCCGGCGCGCACCACTGCAGGCGCCGCATCACACCGCGTCGGTCGCCTCGCTCGTCGGCGGCGGGGCACACCTGGCCCGGCCCGGCGCCATCAGCCTGGCGCATCATGGCGTGCTGTTCCTCGACGAGGCACCAAATACAAATCACTCCGTGGCGAACGTCCGGTCATGCCGAGATCCGGTCGGATCGAGCTTCCTGTGGTAATCGAGGTACGACGAGCGGACACTTACCGAGCATGAAGGTGCAGCGCGTCGCTGGCGTTTGTGTTACGGCGCTTCTCGCACTCGTTGGCTGTACTGGACATAACCACGACGTGGCCAGTGCACCGTCTTCATCGGCAACTAGCGCACCCGCGACCCTCGAACATCCCGGCGGGTGTTACCTGTGGCCGGAGAGTCCACCATTTCCGGTCCATCCTGACGGCAGTGCGAGACCCCCGACATTTACCGCAAATCTGCGTGAGCAATTCCAGACCATCGAGCCGACTCGTCTCACCCCAGATCCCGTCGTTGCCGACGACCCGTCGGTGGTCCAAGTAATTCTCGTTCGGCATGAGGTGGACGGCATGACCTACACGGAGTTCCAAGCGGTCGGAGTCGGAAAAACCGTCGTGCACGTGCCCCTTGGACCGGCCGCAGGCGTCAAGGCGACGACGCTGCGCCTCGTCGTGAACGTCCAATGTCGTGCCTAACGGCGAAGTAACGCAACGATCTTCGCATTGGATTCGCCAGCACCCGAACATCCGCATCTGCCGC
>JAVHVL010000507.1:0-6194 GCA_032160565.1 Pseudonocardiales bacterium
CCGGCCAGGAGCGCTTCGCCCGGCACTTCGGCCCGCTGACCACGGCGCACCCCACCGTGCCGGCGGTCGAGGGCGCACCGAACGTGCTCCCCGTCGACAGCGAGGACGGCCGCGCCAATCAATGGCACACGGATGTCACGTTCATCCTCAACCCACCGCAGGCCAGCACACTTCGCAGTATCGTCGTGCCCCCGTACGGCGGTGAGACGTTGATCGCGAACGCGGCGGCCGCCTATCGCGATCTCCCCCGGCCGCTGCAGACGTTCGCCGAAACGCTCTTCGCCGTGCACACCAACGACTACGACTACGCCGTGGCGCCGGAGAGCCTGGACGGCGCCGAGAAGCAGCGCCGTGAGGTCTTCATCTCGACGCGGTACGAGACCGCCCATCCGGTCGTCCGGGTGCACCCGCTGACCGGCGAGCGGGGCCTGTTCATCGGCGGGTTCGCGCAGCGCATCGTCGGGCTGTCGAACACGGAGTCACGCGACATCCTCCGACTGCTGCAGGCGTACGTGACCCGCCCCGAGAACGTGCTGCGGTGGCGCTGGTCGACCAATCAGCTCGTCCTGTTCGACAACCGGATCACCCAGCACTACGCAATCGACAACTACGACGACCTGCCCCGCCGCCTCAACCGCGTGACGGTCGCGGGCGACATTCCCGTGGGCGTCGACGGCACTCCGAGTTACTCGATCACCGGCGACGCGTCGCACTACACGCCGGTACCCGAGGCGCTGGTGGCCGCATGAGCACGCTGACCGAGGCCGAGCCGCGGCTCGGCACGGTGCCGCCGTCCGGTGCCGCCGCCGCACCGACCCGTCCACCTCTCGAGGTCTTCACGGCGACCGGTCGTACGGGCGGACCGGCCCGCCACGTCGCACGGCGGCTCGCTTCGCCGCTCGGCATCTACACCGTTCCCGTCCTGGTGGTCGTGATCTGGCAGGTGGCGAACTGGCGCGGTTGGGCATCCCAGGCCTTCGCCGCATCTCCCGTGCAGATCTACCGGGCCGGAGTGCAGCTCTGGCAGGACGGCCTGCTGGGTCCCGACCTGGTGAGCTCATTGACGCGCGCCGGATCGGGGCTGGCCATCGGGCTGTCCGTCGGCGTCGTGGCCGCGGTGATCGCCGGGCTGTGGCGGGCCGGCGAGCAGGCCTTCAACGGTGTCGTCCAGATCCTCAATACGATCCCGCTGCTCGCGCTGCTGCCGTTGATGATCGTCTGGTTCGGCATCGGCGAGAAGTCGAAGGTGCTGCTGATCGCGCTCGGGGCGGGCGTGCCGATCTACCTAAACCTCTTCGCCGCGATCCGTGGTGTGGATCAGGGGCTGGTCGAGATGGCCCGCGCCGCGGGAGCCGGGCGGTGGCGCCTGATCCGCCGCCTCCTGCTGCCCGGATCGCTGCCGGGACTCCTCGTCGGCCTGCGGTTTGCCTTGGCCTACAGCGTCCTGGGGCTGGTGGCCGCCGAGCAGGTCAACGCCGACTCAGGCATCGGCTTCATGATCAACCAGGCGCAGACGTACGAGCGCGTCGACCAGATCTACCTGGGCATCGTGATCTACGCGATCCTCGGCCTCGCAGCGGACCAGATCGTCCGGGTGTTCGAGCGGGTGCTGCTCACCTGGCGACCGAACTACACCGGCTCATGACGGGCGCCCAGGTGGTGGCGCCACCGGATGAGGACGTCAGCGTCCGCGTCGATTCGGTCGTGCGCCGGTTCGGCGACCGGGTCGTGCTCGACGGCCTCGAACTCGAGATCCGCGGGTCGGAGTTCGTGGTGCTGCTGGGGCCGTCGGGTTGCGGCAAGAGCACCCTGCTGCGGCTGCTCGCCGGCCTGGACCGCCCCGACGCCGGCTCCGTCGCAGTGCCGCGGGGCCGCGCGATCGTGTTCCAGAACCCGCGCCTGCTGCCGTGGCAGCGGGTCTGGCAGAACGTCACGATCGGGCTGCGGGGCAAGGACGCGAGGAACACCGCGCTCGCCGTACTGGACGAGGTCGGGCTGCAGGGGCATGCGCGGGCCTGGCCGAAGACGCTGTCCGGCGGCGAGGCGCAGCGTGTCGCGCTCGCCCGGGCACTCGTCGCCGATCCCTCGCTCGTGCTGCTCGACGAGCCGTTCGCGGCTCTCGACGCGATCACCCGGCTGCGGATGCACGGCCTGGTCCGGGCACTGCGGCACCGGCACAACGCCGCGATGCTCCTCGTGACGCACGACGTGGACGAGGCAATCTCGCTGGCCGACCGGGTTCTCGTCATGCGCGACGGCCGGATCGGCAGCGCGCACCGCGTCGACCTCGACCCGGCGGAGCGGGTGCGCGGCCTCGCCCGTGAACGACTTCGTGCCGACCTGCTCAACGAGATCGGGGTGTCCGCGACCGAGCGATAGCAGCACCACCACGTCCCGTGATGACAGATATCCAGAAGGAATTCTCGTGAACAGAACAGTTAAGCAACTCGTCATAGGCACAGCGATGATGGCGTTCCTATCGCTCGCCGCCGCCTGCTCGAGCGCAGACGCCAACTCCGGCGCGACGGGCAAGGGCGAGCACCCGGAATGGAGCGGCCTCACCCTGACCGTCGGGCAGCAGGCCAGCGGGATCGTCACCCTGGCCAAACAGTCCGGCGCCTTCGACAACACGTCCTACAAGGTCAAGTGGGCGCTCTTCCCGTACGGGCCGCCCCTCGTCGCGGCGGCCAGCTCCGGCCAGGTCGACATCGGCGACGTCGGCAACGTCCCGCCCGTCAACGGTGCGGCGAAGGACCTCGGATTCAAGATCGTCGCCGCTGAGCGGCCGGTGCACCCCGACACCCAGGCCGGCAACTACCTGATCGTCCCGAAGGGCTCCCCGATCAAGACGCTGGCCGACCTGCGCGGCAGGAGCGTGGCCGTCCCCATCGGCAGCGCCGCGCACGGCTTCCTGCTCAACGCGATCCAGTCCATCGGGCTGACCCCCAAGGACGTCAACTTCGTCAATCTGGCACCTGGGCCGGGCGCGGCCGCGTTCAGCAGCGGAAAGGTCGACGCCTGGGCGATCTGGCAGCCGCAGGTGGCCATCGAGCAGCAGAAGGGGGCGCGGATCCTGCTCGCCGGGCACCCGCCGATCGACTACGACACCGGCTTCTACGTCGCGTCGGACAGGTCGCTGAAGGACCCGGTCCGCCGCGCCGCGGTGACCGACCTGCTGGAGCGTCTCGCCGCCGCCTACCAGTGGGGAGACAACCACATCCCGCTGTGGCGCAAGGCCGTCGAGCGGGAGACGCAGGTCGCGCCGGAGATCTCGGCGATCACGGTGCCGAGCGGCCTGATCCAGGTGCGCTACGTGACCGAGGAGCTCATCGCCTCCGAGCAGAAGCTGGCGGACAACCTCTACGCCACCGGCCAGATCACCAAAAAGGTCGTCGCGAAGGACATCGTCGACAACCTCCTCACCCCCACCTTCACGACGGAGTGACCATGACTCGCCAACTTCATTTCAACGCCTTCCTGATGAGCTCGGGGCACCACGAGGCGGCCTGGCGGCTGCCCGAGAGCGACCCGGACGCCGACTTCGATCTCGGCCACTGGCGCCGGCTCGCCCGGCTGGCCGAGCGCGGCACCTTCGATTCGCTGTTCCTCGCGGACGGTCCGGCGCTGTGGCACAGCGCCGAACACCGACCGGCCGGTGCCCTCGAGCCGACGATCCTGCTCACCGCGCTGGCGGCGGCCACCGAGCACATCGGCCTGATCGCGACGGCCTCAACCACGTACAACTCGCCGTACAACCTGGCGCGCCGCTTCGCCTCACTGGACCATGTCAGCGGCGGGCGAGCCGGCTGGAACATCGTCACGACAGCCGACCGGGATGCCGCCCGGAACTTCGGGCTGGAGGGGCGGCCGGAGCACCGCGACCGCTATGCCCGTGCCGCCGAGTTCCTCGACGTCTCGCTCAAGCTCTGGGACAGCTGGGAGGACGACGCCCGGATCGGCGACAAGTCGGCCGGGGTTTACGCGGACGTCGACCGGATCCATCCGATCGAGCACGTCGGCGAGCACTTCAGTGTGCGCGGACCGCTCAACGTGCCGCGTTCCCCGCAGGGCTACCCGCTGCTGGTCCAGGCCGGATCGTCCGAGGACGGACGGCAGTTCGCCGCTCGGTACGCCGAGGCGGTGTTCACCGCGCAGCAGACCCTGGCCGAGGCCCAGGCGTTCTACGCCGACCTCAAGTCGCGCGCCCGCCGCCTCGGGCGGGATCCCGGCACGATCAAGGTCCTGCCGGGCATCGCGCCGGTCATCGGCTCCACCGAGGCCGAGGCGCACGCCGCGGCACGAGAGCTGGAGGAGCTGATCATCCCCGCGTACGGGCTGCAGCAGCTCGCCGACGTCATCGAGGTGCCGGCCGATTCGCTGCCGCTCGACCGGCCGTTGCCGGCCGATCTCGTCGCGGACACCGCGGTGGAGGGGGCGCAGAGCCGGCGGCGGCTGGTCATCGACCTGGCCCGTCGGGACGGCCTCACCGTGCGCCAGCTCATCGCCCGGTTGGGCGGCGGGCGGGGCCACCGCACGATCGTCGGTACGCCGGAACAGGTCGCGGCGGCGATCCAGGACTGGTTCGACAACGGCGCGGCCGACGGCTTCAACATCATGCCGGCCGCGCTGCCCTCGGGGCTCGAACTGTTCGTCGACCACGTCATCCCGATCTTCCGAGGGCGCGGGCTGTTCCGGACGGAGTACACCGGCCGGACGCTTCGGGAGCACTACGGCATCCCGCGGCCGGCGAACCAGTTCGCCGCCCCGCGCGGCGTGGTGCCGGTCGCCTGAGCGGTGGCCGGCCGGCCACCGCGGAGGCAGCCGGCCGGGCACCGCGCCGGAAAGGCCGACCGTGGCGGGAAGGCGCTCGCGGCGACGGATAGCGTCTTCGGGATGAGTCGTGATCAGCTGCGCCCGGAGTCCGTGGTCGTCGCGAGCGGCCGCCCGGCGCGCACGGCGGACGCACCGTTGAGCGCACCGATCGTGCTGGCCGCGCCGTTCCACCACGCCCCCGACGACAACCGCTACGTGCGGCACGTCGGCACCGACACGATCCGGGCCTTCGAGGATGCTCTCGGGGCGCTGGAGGGCGGGGCGGCCCTGGCGTTCAGCTCGGGGATGGCCGCGATCGCGGCAGTCGTCGAGGGGCGGCCGGCCGGCACCGTCGCCGTCGTGCCGACCGCGGCGTACTCCGGCACGGTGACGATCTTCGGTGAGCAGGAGCGGTTGGGGCGGATGATCGTCCGGCCGGTGGACGTCGCGGACACGGCCGCGGTGCTCGGCGCGCTGCCGGGCGCGGACCTGCTGTGGCTGGAGTCGATCACCAACCCGCTGATGACCGTCGCCGACCTGCCGCCGCTGATCGCGGCGGCCCACGAGGCCGGTGTGCTCGTGTGCGTCGATTCCACCTTCTCCACGCCGATGTCGCTGCGCCCCCTGGAGCTCGGCGCGGACGTGGTCATGCACTCGGTGACGAAGTTCCTCTCCGGGCACTCGGACGTGCTCATGGGGGCGCTCGTCGCCCGCTCGCCCGAGCTGGCCGACGCCCTTCAGGCACGCCGGGCGTTGACGGGCGGGATGCCGGGCGCGCTGGAGACCTACCTTGCCCTGCGCGGGATGCGCACGCTCGCGGTCCGGATGGAGCGTGCCCAGCGCAACGCCCTCGAGTTGGCGCAGCGGCTGGCCGCGCACCCGAAGGTCACGCGGGTGCGGTATCCGGGGCTGCCGTCGGACCCCGGGCACGCGGCGGCAGCTCGCACGCACTCCGGCTTCGGGGCGATGCTGTCCTTCGAGGTTGCGGGATCCGCGGAGGACGCCGAGCGGGTCTGCGAGGCGGTGCGGCTGATCAGCCACGCCACCAGCCTCGGCGGGGTGGAGTC
The DNA here is from genome assembly GCA_032160565.1 of Pseudonocardiales bacterium. Classification (GTDB taxonomy): domain Bacteria; phylum Actinomycetota; class Actinomycetes; order Mycobacteriales; family Jatrophihabitantaceae; genus RYN-117. The sequence continues at coordinate 5,880 of JAVHVL010000507.1, forward strand.
GCTCATCGAGCGGCGCGCGCGGCACGCGATCGACGCCGGCTACGGCACCCCGCCGACCCTGCTGCGGCTGTCGGTAGGAATCGAGCACGTCGACGACCTCTGGGCCGATCTGGCCCAAGCTCTCGCCTGAACCGCCTCGCCTCGCCGACGCGCTCACCCCTGCCCTCGCAGTTGAGTGGCCGGTCAAACGGCGTAGCACGGCCGGTCAAACGCCCGGTCAAAGCGGGAGGTAGGGCCGGTCAGTCGCGGGTGATCAGGGCGGTGGCGATCGCGGCGAGCCCCTCGCCGCGGCCGGTGAGCCCGAGCCCGTCGGTG
>JAVHVL010000617.1:0-5480 GCA_032160565.1 Pseudonocardiales bacterium
ACGTGATCACCTTCGGGAGCCACGCGAAGACTGTGCCCCTCGCGGCCCTCGCGGCGGCCGCGGCCGTCGTCGGTGTGGTGGTGCTCGGGTTGGTCGTGCGCGCTCCGCTCGCCCGCGCTCCGGAGAACGCGATGAAGTTCATCGTCGGCGTGATGCTGACGGCGTTCGGCGTCTTCTGGGGCGGCGAGGGCGCTGGTGCCCACTGGCCCGGCAACGACGCGTCCCTGCCGGTACTGGTGGTCGGCGTTGCGGCCTTCGGCCTGGGGTTGATCGCCCTGCTGCGCCGGGTGCCGGCGCCGGTACCGGTTGAGACGGCGGTGCCCTCGTGATCGCCAGGCTGCGCGCGTTCGGGGCGTTCTGGTACGACTTCGTGGTCGGCGACGACTGGCGAGTGGCGATCGGGGTGGTGGTGGCGCTCGGCCTGACCTACCTCTTGTCGGTCGCGACCTCGGTACCGGTTTGGTGGGTGCTTCCCGTGTCAGTACTGGTGCTCCTGCCGGCCAGCCTGCTGCGCGTCATCCGACGCTGACAGCGCGCGGGCCGTCGCCCCGCAGCGCGAAGGGCCCGAACGTGGGCACGAGTGGCCAGGCCCCTCGGCGATGCAACTGATGGTTGCGTAATCCTGGATCACGGCGTAACTTCATGTGCAACCTAAAGTTGCGAAGGTGGGACGGACATGGAGCACGGAAGCATCGAGCGCGAACTGCACATCGACGCATCGCCCGAGGTGGTGTTCGAGGTGCTGAGCAGCCCGGAGCACATCCGGGGCTGGTGGAGCGCCGAGACCGACTTCGAGCCGGTGCCCGGCACGGCGAGCCGATTCACCTGGACGGACGAGGACACCGGCCGCGAACAGTCCGCGCCGATCACGGTCGTCGAGGTCGACCCGCCGCGGACGTTCTCGTTCCGCTGGACGAACGACGAGGGCGAGGTCGCCGGCCCGGGCAACTCGCTGCTGGTGACCTTCGAGCTCGTCCCGGCGGGGGAGGGGACCACGGTCCGCTTCCGCGAGACCGGATACCGCGAGCGGGGCTGGGAGGCTGCTGTGCTCGAAGCGCAGTACAACGACCACCGGCAGGGCTGGGACTTCTACCTGCCGCGCCTGGCCGACGCCGCGAACCGGCTGGCGGCCGCACGATGAGCACCGCCGTCGACGACGACCTCTGGTCCGCGATCGGGGACCCGACCCGGCGCCGCATGCTCGACCTGCTGCTCGCGGAGGCGGACGGGACCGCGACCACCCTGAGCGCGCACCTGCCCGTGACGCGACAGGCGGTGACCAAGCACCTCGTCGTGCTTGACCGGGTCGGGCTCGTCCGCTCGGCGCCGGCCGGACGAGAGAAGCGCTACCACGTTGACGAGGCGCAGCTGGCCCGTGCCGTCGCCCAACTGAACTCCGTCGGCGCCCTGTGGGACGCCCGGCTGCGCCGCATCAAGAGCCTCGCCGAGGCGATCCAGCAAGCCAAGAACAACAAGAAGTAGGGGGAGATCGAGATGGTGGACATCCTGCACCGAGTGGGAATCACGGCGATGCCGGAGAAGGTCTACGACGCGCTCACGACGGCCGAGGGCCTCGCCGCGTGGTGGACGACCGACACGAGCGGGGACGGCGACGGCGTTCTGAAGTTCCGTTTCGGCAACCTCGGCGGCTTCGACATGAAGGTCGTCGATCTGCAGCCGAACAGGCGGGTGGCGTGGGAGGTTGTCGAGGGCCCGGCCGAATGGGTCGGCACGACCGTCAGCTTCGACCTGGCGCAGGACGGTGAGTGGACGATCGTCCTGTTCGCGCACGCCGGGTGGCGCGATCCGGTCGAGTTCATGAACCACTGCAGCACCAAGTGGGCGATCTTCCTGATGAGCCTGAAGTCCCTGGTGGAGACGGGCACCGGCGCGCCGCACCCGCACGACGTGCAGATCAGCAACTGGCACTAACGCCTGTAGCGCTCCGTTGATCCTGCGGGAGCCGATCCCGGAGGAGCGGCTCGTGCGTGTAGAGCCATTGCGATGATGCGTGGCGTGTTTTGACATAATGTGCATTATCGGCGAAGGTTGGCAGCCCTGTCAGCGGCGGAACCAGCGGTAGTACCGCCAGGCCAGGACTCCGAACAGGCCGAGTGCGAACGCCGTGATCAGTACCCGCGCCCACAGCGGCCAGCTGCTGTCGTACGGAATGATCACCAGTCGGCTCCGTCCTCGTCTCGGGGGTCCGCACGGCGGGGTCGGTTCGCCGGCAGCCGCATCCGGTAACCCTAGGAAGTACCACCGCTACCTGACATAACGTGCGGCAAAATAGACCGCCAGGGGCTCTTTGCAAAGAGACATTTGCAAAGATAGCTTTGCGTCATGCCCAAGCCTCGCAAGTTCGAGATGGACGCCGTCACCCTCAAGGCGCTCGCCCATCCGATGCGGGTGCAGATCTTGCGCATCCTGCAGCTGCGCGATCACGTGAGCGTCACGAGCCTTGCTGCGGAGCTCGGTGAGACCACCGGTGCGACGAGTTATCACCTGCGTCAGCTGGCTCGCCGCGGTCTGATCGAGCAATGCGACGCGCCAGGCGGTGCGTCGCGTCAGCGCTGGTGGCGGATGGCCATCGACCAGATCCACATGACCGGGTTCGAGTTCATGGCCGACGACGACACGCGTGAGGCGGCCGGCTTCCTGCTCCGCGAGTACACCAGCGATCGAAGCCGGCGGTTGGCGAACTGGTACGCCACGGCTACCGAGTGGCCGGACGCCTGGCAGCGCGCCTCGAGCGACGCCGATGGCCGGCTGGAGCTCAACCCGAAGCAGACCCGTGCGCTGGCCGACGAGCTCGCCGCCGTGGTGGCGCGGTACCACGAGCTGAAGCCGGGCCGGGGCGCGCGAAAGGTTGACGTCCAGTACGCGATCTTCCCGACTGACACGGGGCAGCCGCGATGAAGGCGCTGGGGCGCCGCTTCTGGCGGCTGTACGGCGGGAGCGCGACCTCCAATCTGGCCGACGGCATCGGGCGCACGGCCCTGCCTCTGGTGGCGGCCAGCTTTACCCGAAACCCGGTGCTGATCTCGGGGTTGGTCAGCTTTGCGTTCCTGCCCTGGCTGCTGTTCGCGCTGCCCAGCGGGGCACTCGTCGACCGGGTGGATCGCCGAGTCGCGATGGCGCTGGCCAACCTGGTGCGCGCCCTGTCGATGGCTACGCTCGGCGCGCTGGTGCTCACACACGTCGCCAACGTCGCCGTGCTGTACGCGATCGCATTCGCGCTGGGCGTCACCGAAACCGTCTATGACAGCGCGGTGCGGGCGATCCTTCCGCAGGTCGTGGACAACGACCGCCTCGACACCGCGAACGGCCTGCTGACGGTGGAGGAGACGCTCGGGCAGACGTTCCTCGGTGCGCCCCTCGGCTCGCTGCTCTTCGCGGCGGCGGCCGCGGCGCCGTTCTTGATCAACGCGACGGGGTTCGCGGTGGCGGCAATGCTCCTACTGAGCCTGCGCGGCAACTACCGTCCCGCGCGCGCCGAAGCGCCGACGTCACTGCGCAGCGACATCGCCGAAGGTGTCCGCTGGCTCACCGGGCACGAGCTGTTGCGCGGCCTCACGCTCGTCTCCGCCGCGACGGCATTCACGAACAGCATGCCGACCGGCGTGCTGGTGCTGTACGTGCTCGAGGTGCTGCGGCTACCGGCCGGGGATTTCGGGGTGCTTCTCGTCGCCGCTGGGTTCGGAGCGGTGCTGGGCGTGGTGACCACTCCCCTGCTGTCCAAGCGGTTCGGCCGGGGCGTCATGCTCACGGTGGGTGCGGTGGTGAGTGCCGTCGGCATGGCGCTGATGGGGTTGACGCGCAACGGCTTCGTCGCGGCGTCGTTGTTCGGGGTCTCGGCGGCCGGCGTGATGGTGTGGAACGTCCTCACGATGTCGCTGCGGCAGTCGTTGATCCCGCAGCAGCTGTTCGGGCGGGTGCAGGGCGCGTACCGCACGCTGGTCTGGGGTGCGATACCTGCAGGTTCGCTCGTGGGCGGTGCGCTCGCCGCCAGGTTCGGACTGCGCGCGGTGTTCGTCGTCGCCGGCTGCGTCCAGCTCGGCTTGGCGGTGGTGCTCGGGTTGCTGCTTCGCGGGCGTGCGGAGGAGCTGACCGACGTGGCGGACTCACCGCGCGATGAGATGGCGGTGGCTCAGCTCGCCGATTGAGCGGCTGCCCGGTGCTCGAGCAGGAGTTCGACGGTGTCGTCGAGCCGCTCCCACCAGAACAGATGACCGACCTCGGGGAACAGGTGTAGCCGAGCATCGGGAATCAGCCTCGCGACGTGCGGGCCGTTGCTGGCACGGATCATCTGGTCGGCGGTGCCGTGCAGCACGAGCGTCGGCACGCGCAGCTCGTCCAGTCGGGTGCTCGTGTTGTGTACGAACGCTGCCTGCGCCTGGCGCATCACCACTGGCACCGGCACGCGGACCGCGAGTGCGGCCGCCTTGAACGGTCCGAAGTGCGTCTCATCGGCCGTGTACGCCGGTGAGAAGTTCGCCTCGTACGCGGCGCGCATCGCGGCGTCGACGTCACCGCTGCTCATGCCGTTGAACATGGCGATCGGTCCGGGCGCTTCGAGCGTCGAGCCGTCGCCGCCCGCGTACGTGCAGCCCAACGTCAATGTGGTGACCCGCTCTGGGTGTCGGAGGGCGAGCTCCTGCGCGACCATTCCGCCCATCGAGATGCCCATGACGTGGGCACTCGGCCAGTCGAGCGCCTCCAGCACGACGAGCGCGTCCTCCGCGAGGTCGGCGATCGTGAACTGCCCGGCCACGTCGGTGCTCTCGCCGATGCCGCGGTGGTCGTAGGCGACGACCTCGAAGTCGGGCGCCAGCCGATCGAGGAAGCGATCCGTCCAGATCCGATGATGTCCGGCCATACCCTGGATCAGCAGCAGCGGCGCGCCAATCCCCCGCCGCACGTAGTGCAGTCGACGTGATCCCAACTCCGCGTAGGGCATGCCGCGCCTCCTTGATCGGTGTGCGATTTCGCACCGTACACGGGCGTGGGCAGCCGAGTCCCTGACCGATCGCGCAATTCTGATCCACTGACAGGTGGCGATCTCGGACGACGCGGTTGTCGCCGTCCTGGATGTTCGAGCTCGCCGATCTGCTCGCGAAAACGGTCGCATCGTCGCTGGACTAGCTGAGATCCGGCACGCGATCACCGGTCCGGTGGCGGACCGCATGTTTCATGGTCGCGGTCAAATCAGAACGGCGGAGGCGGGTCGGGGTCGGTTTCGGTGGTTCGGTCGACGGGGTAGGTGGCGGCGGGTTTGGTGTAGCTGTGGCCGGACGGGCTGGTCCATCGGGTGTCGCCGTTCGGCAGTCGCTGAACCTGCCAGGCGGTTTCGTGCTTCAGATGGTGGTGCCGCGCGCACAGGATGTGCAGGTTGCCCTCGTTGGTGTGGCCGCCGTCGCTCCAGGCGATGCGGTGGTCGATCTCGCTGCTCTTGCCGGTGCGGTTGCAGTGCGGGAACC
>JAVHVL010000656.1:0-10595 GCA_032160565.1 Pseudonocardiales bacterium
GTCCGAAGGTGAGGATGGCCTGGCGGGTGGAGCGTACGTAGTGGTTCACGAGCCGGGCAGACGCTTCGAGTGCGTCGTCGGCCAGCAGGCCCAACGCATGCTCGCGGACCAGGTCGTGGAAGGCGAACCGGCCCGGCCTGGTCTCGCGCAGCACGCTCGCCAGCGTCAGCTGGGTGAGCACCTCGCGTGCGCGCCGCGGATCGAGCGCGGAGATGCTGACCGCAGCGGCGGTCGAGATCTCGGGGCCGGGATGGGCGCTCAGGAGTGCGAAGGTGTGCAGGGCGTCCTTGGACAGGCCCCGGTGCGACCACGAGAAGACGGTGCCGAGGTCGAGCTCGGCGCTTCCGGCGTTGAGGGACTCAAGAGGGGTCGGTTCTTGGGTGAACTCCCGGACGAGCAGGTCCAGTGGGAACGCAGGGTTGGCCGAGGCGCGCGCCGCAACGATCGCGAGGGCGAGGGGGAGCCCGCCGCACGCCCGCCCAAGTCGGATCATGGCGTCGCGATCGCTGCTCCGGTTCGCGGAGAGCCGTTGGCTGAGGAATTCCACAACCTCTTCGTCATCGAAGGGTTCGACCCGGATCGGTTGTGCCTGGTGGAAGGCGGCCAGGCCGGGCATCCAATTGCGGCTGGTGATGATCACCTGGCTCGCGCCGGCGCCCGGGAGGAGGGGTTCCACCTGTTGGTAGTCGTGGGCATTGTCGAGCACAAGCAGGACATGCTTCTCGGAGAGGACGCTGCGCAACAGGCCGGATCGGGCGTCGACGGACGACGGCAGACCGCGCGAAGGGACGCCGAGCCCCTCGAGCATGTCTCGCAGCGCGTCCAGTGGATCGGTCGGCGGTGCGGTGGCATCGAACCCCCGGAGGTTCACGTAGAGCTGACCCTCCGGGTATTGGTGTGCAAGCTCATCGGCGAGGCGAAGAGCAAGGGTCGTCTTCCCCACTCCCGCCATCCCGGTGAGGAGGAGTGTCCGAGACCGCCCTTCCAGGTCGTCGTGCAGGGTCGTCAATAGGTCTCGACGTCCGGCGAATGCCGGGGGCGGTGACGGTAGCTGAGCCGGCGGGACGGTCGCCGCGTTGCTCGATCCGGTCGCCTCCACAGGCGACAGCGGTTGGTGGTCGCGGCGCAGCGCGCGCGCTTGCGCTTCCTCCAGCGCTGCGCTCGGTGAGCTCCCGAGCTCGTCCCGCAGCGCCACTCGGACCCCGGCGTAGACGCCGAGGGCTTCTGCCGGGCGACCGGTGCGCGTCAACGCCGTCATCAGGTGCGCGTGGAGGGCCTCGTTGAGCGGGTGGCGTCCCGTCGCTGCCCGCAGGATGGGGAGCACCGCCGCGAACTCGTCGGGAGACTCGCAGTGTTCGGCGGCGGCGATGATGGCTCGAAGTCGTTCGTCCTCGAGGCCCACGAACACGGGCAGCGCCCACAGCCGATCGTCGCCGGCCGGAGTAGCTGCGATCGCGAGCGAAATGAGGTACGAGCGGAGGGCTTCCTCACGGTGGCCGGTGCCGACGAGCCCGTACGCCTCCCGGACCAAACTGCGGAACCGCAGCACGTCACAGTCGTCGACACCCGCAATCAGCCGGTAGCCGGTCCCGGCACGCAGGATGTACCGGCCGACCTGCCGCCGTCGCAACTCCGGCTGGCAGGTGCGGCGCAGCGCCCCGACGTGCCGGTGGATCTGGTTCAGAACAGAGGCAGCGGGCTCGCCCGACCAGAGAGCGTCGATCATCTCGCCCAACGACACCGGTTCGCCCGGCGTTGCCAGCAGGAGCGCCAGGATCGCACGCTGCTTCGGCTGCGTGACCTCGATCTCGACGCTGTCTCGAACGATCCGAACGCCGCCGAACAGACCGAAGCGGACCGGCTTGTCGGTCCGGTGTTCTGCCCCGCGCATGTCGTTCACGTCTGACCTACGTAGCCCGTCGCGGGCCGCCTCGTTCGTTCCTCGACCGTCACCGAATGGTTGGCGGCAACCGTTGCCCTCGTGGATGGCGAGTCCCGAGCGCCCCTCGAGTGGAGGCTAGCAGCGCGTTCCGCGGCCCGACCACGACGCCGGCTCCACGCAGCATCACCGCCGGCCCCGGTCACCGCTCCGACCTGCCGCGCACTTTCCGCGCACTTCCCAGGCACAGGAACTTCCTAGCGTCCAACCGTCAGTTCATTTCCAGTCAGAGGAGAGGTCATGTCGGATCCGATCAAGAACGTGGTCCTCGTCCACGGAGGCTTCGTGGACGGATCGGGGTGGAAGCAGGTGCACGAGCTGCTCACCTCGGATGGCTACCGGGTCTCGGTGGTCCAGAACCCGACGCTGTCGCTGGCGGGTGACGTCGAGGCAACCCTTCAGGTGCTGCGCGCGCAAGACGGCCCGTGCGTACTCGTCGGGCACTCCTACGGCGGAGCGGTGGTCTCGGAGGCCGGCACCGACGACTCGGAGGCCGCACTGGTGTACATCGCCGCGTTCGCCCCTGACGCCGGCGAGTCGGTGAACACCCTGATCGCCGACCCGCCGCCCGGGGCCCCCGTGCCCCCGATCCTGCCGCCCCAGGACGGCTTCCTGTTCCTGAACAAGGACCAGTTCCACGCGTCGTTCGCCGGCGACCTCCCGGCGACCGAGGCGCGCTTCATGGCCGACTCGCAGGTCCCTTGGGGGGTCGACGCTCTCGCCGGTCAGGTCACCCAACCGGCCTGGCGCGCCAAGCCGAGCTGGTACCTGGTGGCCACCGACGACCGCATGATCCCGCCGCCCGCACAGCGAGCCATGGCCGACCGCGCCGGTTCCACGGTGAGCGAGGTCGCTGCGAGCCACTCCGTCTACGTCTCCCAGCCACGCGCCACTGCCGACCTCATCAAGCAGGCCGCGCAAGGGTCGGCCGAGTCGTAGTTCGACGGGACGTGCCGTCGGACGTGACCTCTGGTCGTCGCTGGTGAACCAGCTCGGCCGGGGCTCACCGGCCATGCGCTGGAAGCCCGCACTCAACGCCTTCGCGATCACCTTCGCCGGCCGTAACGTCGCCTCACACACCAACGGGACGCTCCCGATGCGGAGATCGGTGAGGTGCCGGTCGAGCGATCGATATCGACGTTTACAGCTCGAGACGATCGGTCACAGCGCTTTGGCGCCCGCCTTGACATGAGGCATGCCGGCGTTGTCGAGGACGAGTTCGGCGGTTCGTCGTGCGGTGCGGGCGGCCTCGGGTGCCTTGTCCATCTGTGCGGTGGCCACGGCGCCGTCGTAGAGCAGGACCAACGTTTCGGCCAGTTGCTTCGGATCATCGGTATCGCCGTCGGTTGCGAGGTCGAGGAACAGCTTGTGTACCCAGGCGCGGAAGGTTGTCGCCGCTTGGGCTTCGACGCTGTCTGGCGCGGCCTCAGCGGTGGCGTTCATGAACGCGCAGCCGCGATAGTCGGGTTGCGCGAACAGGGTGCCGAGCACGTCGTAGACGGCCAGGATCCGCGCGCGCGGGTCGGTGTGCGCCTCGATTCCGGCGGTGACCCGCTCGGCCCACTTCCCGTGGCGATGGGTGAGGTATTCGTGGACGAGCTCGTCCTTGCCGGTGAAGGAGTAGTACAGCGAGCCCTTGGCGACGCCTGCGTGGGCGATGACGCGGTCGATGCCGACGGTATGGATGCCCTCGTTGTAGAACAGCTCGTCCGCCGCCTGCAGGAGGCGGTGCTTGGCCGTCCTGCGGCGCTGCTCGGGCTTGGTCACACCACCGAGGGTAACCGACAGATCTGTCTAAATAAAGTGACCCACACCTCGTTGCCTATTTAGACAGAGCGGTCTAGCGTCGGGCAGGTAGTTAGACGACACGGTCTAAACAACGAGCCAGAGGTGAACCCATGACGACACCCACCGCAACGACCACCGTCGCCGACCTGAGCGGCCAGACCGCGCTGGTCACCGGCGCGACCTCGGGCATCGGCAAGGCCGCCGCGCTCAAGCTCGCCGAGCACGGCGCCACCCTGCTGGTGCACGGCCGTGACGCCGGCCGCGGCGCCGACGTCGTCGACCAGATCAAGCAGGCCGGCGGGCAGGCGCGATTCGTGGCTGCCGACCTGAGCGATCCCGCCGACGTCGCCCAGCTCGCCGCCGCGGTCGGCCGGATCGACATCCTGGTGAACAACGCCGGCACGTCCTGGTTCGGGCCGAGCAGCGAGCTCGACACCCGCACCTATGACCGGCTGTTCGACGGCAATGTCCGCTCTGCTTACCTGCTGACCGCTGCCCTCGCGCCGGCGATGGCGGGCAACGGCGGCGGTGTCATCGTCAACCTGTCCAGCATGGTCGCCATGGTGGGGCTGCCCGGCGCCGCCGCTTACAGCGCAACCAAAGCCGCGCTGGTGGCGATGACCCGATCGTGGGCCGCCGAATACGGCTCCGCTGGCGTACGGGTCAATGCGGTCGCGCCCGGCCCGGTCTTTACCGAAGGCGCGAAGAACACCATCGCCCTCGGCGAAACGACCCTGCTCAACAGGGGCGCCCAACCGGAAGAGATCGCCGAGACGATCGCCTTCCTGGCCTCACCCCGCGCCGGCTACATCACCGGCGCCGTCATCGCTGTCGACGGCGGCCGCACCGCCGTCTGACTCCGCCATTACTGACCTCACCGCAGACAGGTAAAACGATCATGAGCAAGACCACCGAATTCGGCATCAGCTTCGACGCCTACGACGCGGCCAAGCTCGCGGAACTGCACAGCTGACCGGCCTCGGCGCCGCGACAACACGACCGCCTTCACCCACGACCTCCCCGCAGAGGCAATCCAATCGGCTGAGGCGCGTCAGCTCACGTTGACCGAGGTGTCGTCGATGACGAACGAGGTCTGCTTGGTGTAGTCCTCGACGCCCGTGAACTTCAGCGTGATGGTCTGGCCCGCATACGCAGACAGGTTGAACGTGTGCTGGCTGAAGCCGGTGTTGTGGTTCAGGTTCGAGTACGTGTACAGGTTCGCCAGCACCGCTCCGGACGAGCTCAACACCTGCAGTTTCAGGGTGTCGTACTTCGCGGTCGTGGTCGTTTCGGCTGTGTCGACGTGCATCCAGAAGTTGAACTGGTAGGTGCCGCAGCCGGTGGGCAGGGTGACCGCCTGCGACAGCGTGTCGGTGTGCGCGCTGCCGTAGCCGTCCAGCCACGCCTTCCACGATCCGGTGCGCGCCGGCTCCGACGTGCTATTGCTGATCACACCGCTGGTCGCCGACCAGGGCGCAGTGCTGCCCGTCTCGAAGCCGGGGTTGCCCAGCAGCTGCTGCGCCGGGCAACTCGAAGACGGCTTGGCGTTCGCCTCGGCGCTCTGCGCGCCCGCACCGATCGAGTTCACGGCGCTGACCTTGTAGTAGTAGGTCTGGCCGTTGGTGAGGCCACTGTCCGTGCAGCTCATCGTGACGCCCAGACCGCTGCAGCCTCCGGCGGTCAGGAGCGTCTCGGTGCCCGAGGACGTGCCGCGATACACCTTGTAGGACGTGATGGCCACGCCGCCGTTGCTAGCCGGGGCCGTCCAGGACAGCGACACCTGGCCGTTGCCGGGAGTTGCGCTCAAGCCGGTGGGCGCGTCCGGCGGTGCGCCGGCGATGGGAGACGCCGTGAGCGTGACGGACGAACTGGCAGTCTGGGCCGGCGACGAACTGTCGGTGACGGTCGCCGTCGCGGTGTACGTTCCGGCCGTGTTGTACGTGTGGCTCGGGTTCTGCGCCGTGTTGGCCGCCGACCCGTCGCCGAAGTTCCAGCTGTACGTGTACGGCGGGGTGCCGCCCGTCCCGGTGCTGGTGAAGGCGACGGTCAATGGGACCTGACCCGAGGTGGGCGCACCGGAGGCGGCCACCGAGAGCGGGTTGCCGACAGCGCCGACGTTGAGGGTGACGGTCGAGGTGGCGGTCTTGGCCGGCGACGAGCCGTCGGTCACAGTGAGCGTCGCGGTGCAGGTGCACGCGGAGTTGTAGGTGTGGTTGGGGTTCTGCGCCGTGCTGGCCGCCGACCCGTCGCCGAAGTTCCAGCTGTAGGAGTAGGGCGCGGTGCCGCCAGTGGCCGAGCCGGTGAAGGACACGTTGAGCGGCGCGTTACCCGTCGTCGGCGAACCGGACGCAGTGGCCGAGAGCGGCGTGGCGCCCTTGATCCAGAAGTCCTCGAGCGGATCGCCGAGGGCCGCCTGGTCAGCCGTCGTCATCGGGTACGTCCCCAGGCCGAGGTTGTTGTTCGGGTCGATGATGCCCGGGTGGACGTTCTCCATCGTCCGCTCCATCGCGGCCAACACGTTGTTCGTCGTATAGGCGACGTGGGTGACGTAGTGCTGCTTCATGTAGAGCGGCGAGGCGACGACCACGAGTGGCACGCGGTAGGTGTTGCTGACGTGGTCGGGGCCGTTGTTGCCGTTCTGGGTGTCGTCCTCGGTAACCACGATCACTGTGTTGTCCTTGTACGACGCGTTGTTCATGATCGAGTCGACGATCTGCTTGGTGACCGAGTCGTTCTTGGGGATGTCTTGGTACGTGCCCGGATGGTCGTTGAACAGCTCGACGTAGGAGTAGGCGGGCAACCCGTTCGCGCTCACGAAGTTCAGGAAGCCGGTCCCGATCGTCTGGTCGTCGTCGTTCTGACCTTTACAGGTGTAGTTGTTGTAGGCGAGCTCCTCCGGAATGTTCGTGCCTGGACGGTTCACCGGCAGAACCTCGGGTTTTCCGGTGCCGGGGTTTCGCCACTCGCCGCTGCCTGTGTTGAGCATCCAGTAGAAGTCGCCGTTCATGACGAAGCTGTACGGGCTGCTGCCAGAAGCCGTGCCGGCCTGGGTCGCGCACGGGTCGGTGCCCTCGCCGGCTGGGCCCGTAACACCTTTCAGGAACCGGTCGAACTGCGTGCCGCCGGCGGTCGGATAGCTCTGCTGCTGCGAACTCGAGGCCGACTGGGCCGAGAACAGCCACCAGTGGTTCGGGCCGCTCGGCGGCTGCGTGCCGGTGCTGTACGCGTCGTTCAGCGCGTACGTCTTGGCCAGCGTGTGCAGGTTGGGCACGGAGCTGATGTGGTTCGTGCTCTGAACCTGACCGTTGCAACCGGCCTGAATCGTCGTCGCGCAGTCGCCCAGGTAGTCGTCGAAGGTGTGGTTCTCGCGGTACAGCATCACGAAGTGCGTGAACGGCGGGAAGTACGGGGCGAGCGTGTTGCTCGTCGCGGACGTGGACGCGGACGTCGACGAGGATGCGGCCTCGCCCGCCGCCGGAGCCTTGGCCGCCATCTTGGGGTGCCCGGCCGGGAAGTTGTGCGGCTGCGGGAACTTCGTGAACTCCGCACCGTCCCGGGCGAACGTCGCGCCCGCGCAGTTGTAGTCGTCGGGCTTGTACGACTGCGGACGCCGGCCTTCGGGCAGGTCCTTGGCGTCGCCCGGATCGGTGCTCGGGTTCCAGTTCTTCAGCGTGCACGAGCCCACGCCGGTGGCCGCGTGGCCGGCCGCGGCTTGAGCCTCGTCCCCAGGGCCGGCCTGAGCGGCCAGCAGGCTGGCCGAAATAGCGAAGGCGACGACGCCCAGGGACCTGATCTTCCATTGCATCGGGAACTCCTCTGCCACGACTCGCGTCGGGATGCCGCGACTCGCGTCGGGAACGGCGGCAACCGGAGGGACATGTTTCCGAACCGCCGGGGGCGCCAACAGGGCCTGGAGCAGGTGTTGTCGCGACATTAGCGACTTGTTCGTGCGTCGTTTTGGGGTTCTTACGCTGATTTGATGACAGTCGAGCCGTCGGGTGGTGCGCAGAGATCGAAACGGTTGCGATCGCTCGGCCCGGCCCCTGGGTACGTCCTCACCGCCGCCGGGCTGCAGAACGTGCCATGAGCACCTGCGCGGGACCGGGCGCCCACCGGCCCCGCGCTGCCGCGCTTCGCACCGCACCTTCTCGCGAGGCATTACCGGTAACTGGAAGATCGAGGTTCCGGTTGGTTGCGCCCGCCGTGCCCCACTGGCGGTGACGACACCGCGTCAGGTGGCCGCCACGATGGTCTGGAAGGGCCGTTCAGCCCCAGCCAGCGAGGAATCATGACCAGGACCTATGAGCCGACGGCCGGGACGCCGCTGTCGTCAGGAACGATCCGCCGCCACGTCCTGTTCGGAGCGGCGATCACGGCGCTCGGTGGCCTGCTGTTCGGCTACGACACGGGCGTCATCTCCGGGGCGCTGCTGTTCATCGGCAGGGACTTCCCCGGTCTGACGTCCTTCGACAAGGAACTGCTGACGAGCATCCTGCTTATCGGAGCCCTGATCGGTGCCCTGGCCGCGGGCAGGATCGCCGACCGGGTAGGGCGACGGCCCACGGTGCTGGGCACCGCGGCGCTCTTCGTCGCGGGGGTGATGCTCGCTGCCTTCTCGCCCAGTTACGGCGTGCTCGTGGTGGCGCGTGTCGTCATCGGGCTCGCGGTCGGCTCCGCGTCGATGGTCGTGCCGCTCTACATCGGCGAGGTCGTCCCGCCGCGGATCCGCGGGGCCCTGGTCAGCTTCAACCAGCTGGCCATAACCTCCGGCATCCTCGCTTCTTACCTGGTCGACTACGGGCTGGCGTCCGGCCGGAACTGGCGGCTGATGTTCGGCCTCGCCGCGATACCGGCGATCTTGATGTTCCTGGGCATGCTCTTCCAGCATGAGAGCCCGCACTGGCTGATCGCGCAGGGCCGCGAGGACGAGGCACGCGCGGTGCTGCACCGGGTCCGGGATGAGGGTGACATCGACGCCGAGATCGCCGGCGTGCGCGAACTGTCCGCCGGTCACTCCGGCTTCCGCGAGGTCCTGAACCCGGCGGTGCGCCACGTGATGGTCATCGGTGTTGCGCTGGCTGTGTTCCAGCAGATCACCGGCATCAACACGATCATTTACTACGCGCCGACACTGCTGTCGTCTGCCGGTCTCGGCAACTCCGCCGCGCTCCTTGCGAACGTGGTGAACGGCGCGGTCAACGTGCTCATGACGATCGTCGCAATCCGGCTGCTGGATCGGACCGGCCGGCGCCCCCTGCTACTGGGCGGGACTGCCGGGATGGCTGTCGGCATGATTGTGGTCGCCCTGACCTTCGCCATCGGCGGTAGCCATCTGCACGGGAACACCGCCTACGTCGCGATCGCCGGGCTGCTGCTCTACACCGGGTCCTTCGCCATCGGGCTCGGCCCAGTGTTCTGGCTGCTGATCAGCGAGATCTACCCGGTGAAGATCCGCGGCCAGGCGATGAGCGTGGCCACGATGGCGAACTGGGGCGCGAACTTCGTCGTCACCGTTTCATTCCTCACCCTGCTCAGCGCGATCGGCAACGCAGGGACCTTCTTCCTCTTCGCGGGGCTCTCCATCGTCGCGCTGGCCTACTTCCAACGGCAGGTACCCGAGACGAAGAACCGCAGCCTGCAAGAGATCGAACGCGACCTCGACCTGCCCGTGGGGGCGCGGTAGAGGCACGGGACCTCAGGCAAGATTCGGCTCGCGCGCCTCCTCATCGGGCTCTGCAACGCCGGCCAGAACCGGTAGCTCGCAGGACACCGTCGTGCCGCCGCCGGCCGGGCTGGTGATGGAGAAGGTGCCGCCGAGTGCCTCGGTGCGGTCCTTCAGCCCGACCAGCCCCGAGCCTCGCAGCGGGTCGGCGCCGCCGACCCCGTTGTCCCGCACGCTCAGTCGCAGCGTGCCGCCGGAGACTTCCGCATCGACCGCGACGACCGAGGCGCGGGCGTGCTTCGCCGCGTTGGTGAGCATCTCCGAGACCACGTAGTAGGCGCCCACCTCGACCGCCTCGGGAAGCCGGCCGTCGATCCGCACGTCTATCTCCATGGGCACGGGTGAGCGCCGTCCGAGTGCGCGCAGCGCCGGGCGCAGCCCTGCCCTGGACAGGATCGCGGGGTGGATGCCACGAGAGATCTCCCGCAGCTCGTCGATCACGCCCATGAGCCCCGCGGCCACCTCCGTGATCTCGCCGCGGATCTTGCCGCTCTCGGGGGGCGCCGCCGCCGAACGAAGTCTGAGTGCCAGCGCGAGCAGGCTCTGCTGCGCGCCGTCGTGCAGGTCCCGCTCGATGCGCCGGCGGGCCTCATCGGAGGCCTCGACGATCCGCGCGCGGGAGCTGATGAGCTCGGCCCGGTTCTGCGCGTTCGCCACCGCGGTGGCGACCAGGTCGGTGAACTCGGCCATCCGCCGCTCGGTGTCCGGTGGCAGTGGCCCCTGCCCGGGGCCGGCGGCGATCATTCCCCACAGCCGGCCGTTGACGTGGATCGGCACGGCGACGGCGGACCGTATCCCCTCGCGGAGCGTTGCCTCGCCGCCCTCCATGTCGCGGTAGTCGTCGACCCGGGCGGAGCGGCCGGTATGCCGCACCGTCGCGGTCAGGCCGGTCGGCGGATAGCCCTCCCACTGGGCCCCGACCCGCACGTCGGGGCGCGTCGTGCCTTCGTTGGCCAGGAGCGTCGCCGTCCCGTCGAGCTCGAACCGGATCATCCGAGCGGTGCCGCCCCCGAACTACCGCAGCGCCTCCCTGGTCGCGGCCGCGAACACCGCCTCCGGCGGTGCGCCCCGCGCGACCAGCGTGGCCAGGCGGCGCAGCGCCGCCTGGGTGTCGGCGAGTTCGCGCAGCTCCTGCTCGGCCTTGGC
>JAVHVL010000007.1:0-10053 GCA_032160565.1 Pseudonocardiales bacterium
ACCCGCCCCTCGCCGATGTCCGCGACCGCGTCGCTGAGTGCTTTGCGGTCCTTCGTCAGGCGACGGGCCGCGGCGCCGGCCGCAACCGCCCCGAGGACGCCGGCCGAGCCCGACACGACCAGCACGGTCGTCTGCTCGTGCATCGGCAGGAGCATCACGTGGACGCCGCCGAGCACGGCCCCGATCGACGCCGCCGTCCCGGTGAGGACCACCGACGCGAGCACCCCGCCCAGCGACATCCGTCGCAACGGCAGGGTGATCAGCCACATCGCGGCGCAGGCGACGGCCGACCACAGCAGGATGATCAGCACGTCGCCGACGTCGAGGTTCACGGCACTTCCAGCCGGTAGCCGATGCCCCACACCGTCTGGATCAGCGTCGGATTCGTCGGGTCGTCCTCGATCTTCTCCCGCAGCCGCCGCACGTGGACGGTGACGGTCGACTGGTCGCCGAACGTCCAGCCCCACACCTCGCGCATGAGCTGTTCGCGCTTGAAGGCCGTGCCGGGATGGGCCATCAGGAAGGCGAGCAGGTCGAGCTCGCGCACGGTGAGCGGGATCTCCACGCCGTTGCGCGTCGCCCGGCGGGCGGCGGTGTCGACGGCGATCGGCCCGGCCACCAGCATGGCGCTCTGCGGCGGCCCGGCGGCGGAGCGGCGCAGCACCGAGTCGACGCGCAGAACAAGCTCACGGGGCGAGAACGGTTTGGTGAGGTAGTCGTCGGCGCCCAGCTCCAGCCCGGCGATGCGGTCCTCCGCCTCGCCCAGCGCGGTCAGCATGATGACCGGAAGATCCGGGGCGGTGACCCGGATCCGCCGGCACACCTCCAGGCCGTCGATCTCCGGCAGCATCAGGTCGAGCACGACGATGTCGGGGAGCTCCTCGGCCACGGCGTCTAGCGCGGCCCGCCCGTCCGTGGCGAGGCGCGTCTCGTGGCCGGCCCGCTCGAGGTAGCGCACGACGACGTTCGCCACCGTTTCGTCGTCGTCGACGACGAGCACCCGAGAGCCCACTCGCCGATCGTAGGTCCGCACGGTCCGGCCGGCCCGGTCTCGCGCGGGATGTTCCGCGCCCGGTAAGGGTTGCCGGCCCTGGTGCGGGGAACCGATAACCTGCCCCGATGCCCCCAGTTCGCGTGGAACACGACGGCCCGCTAGCGATCGTCACCATCGACAGCCCGCCGCTGAACCTCTTCGACGAGGCCATGGTTGCGGCGCTTCATGAGGCGGTCACCGAGGTGGCCGGTTCGGGCGCGCGGGCGCTGCTGCTGCGCGCGGAGGGGCGGGCGGTCTCTGCCGGCGTGGACGTGAACCTGTTCGCCGGCCTCGACCAGGAGAGCGCAACCGCGTTGTGGCGGAGCTGGTTCGAGATGGTGCACGCGCTGGAGGACCTGAAGATGCCCACCGTGTTCGCCGCGCATGCGCTGTGCCTCACCGCCGCGTTCGAGATCGGCCTGGCCTGCGACCTGCTGCTCGCGGCCGAGTCGGCCCGGTTCGGCCTGGTGGAGGCGGTGGTCGGGCTGACGCCGTCGATGGGTGGCCCGCAGCGGCTGGCCGAACGTGCCGGGCCCGCCCGCGCACGCGAGCTCGTCTACACCGGCGAGCAGTACGACGCGGCGACGCTGGAGCGTTGGAACGTCGTCAACCGGGTGCTCCCCGACGACGGATTCGCCGAGGCAGCCCGGAGCTTCGCTCTTTCGCTCGCGAACGGCCCGACTCGGGCGCATGCCGCCACGAAGGCGATCATCCGGGAGCAGATCGAGGTGGGTACCGGCGCCGCGGACGAGGTGACGCCGGAGATCAGCGGCGCGCTGTTCGGCACCGAGGATCTTCGCAACGGGGTCGCGTCGTTCCTTCGGGACGGGCCGGGAAAGGGCATCTACTCCGGCCGTTGATCAGGTGCGCGCGCCGGCCTGCTCGCGCAGGATCGCGCGCTGGGTGGGGCGGGCGGCGAGGTAGCGCTCGATACCCGCTGGGGTGATCGTGGTGAAGACCGAGCGCCGGTCATCGACGCACATGGTGCGCTCGACGAGGCCGTCCTGCTCCAGGCGGGCGATCAGCCGGGAAAGCGCGCTCTGACTCAGGTGCACGTGCTCGGCCAGTTCGTGCATCCGCATGGAGTGCTTCGGGGCCGCGCCGTAGAGCTGCTGCAGCACCTCGAAGTCGCTGACCGAGATGCCGTGCGCCGCCTCGAGGTCGCGATCCAGCCGGCATGTCATGCGGTGGTACTGACCCATAAGGTCATGCCACGCGGCGGCAAGCTCGTCGTCACTCCTTCGGGACACGGCGCCACTATAGCAGATGCAGCGACACATAATGTTTACACATAATTTGTTTACGCATTAGATGCATATGCATAGACTGGTGCACATGACCTCACTTCAGACGGCGCCCAGCCGACGAGCTACGCGCTTCTCCCCGCCTGAACACCTCACCATCCACGGCACCACCTGGTCCCGGGCCACCTGGGCGCTGCTGATCGTGCTGTGCGGCGCCCTGTTCCTCGACGGGCTCGACATCTCCATGGTCGGCGTGGCGCTGCCCTCGATCGGCTCCGACCTGCACATGACCGCCGGCTCGCTGCAGTGGATCGTGAGCGGATACGTGCTCGGCTACGGCGGGCTGCTGCTTCTCGGCGGGCGCGCGTCCGACCTGCTCGGCCGGCGACAGGTGTTCCTGGTCGCCGTTGCCGTCTTCGGGTTGGCCTCGGTCATCAGCACGTTCCTGAGCAACGACCTGGCCCTGATCGCATTGCGTTTCGTGAAGGGTGGCGCTGCCGCGTTCACCGTCCCGGCCGGGTTGTCGATCATCACGACCACCTTCACCGAGGGGCCGGCGCGCAGCCGCGCGTTGAGCATCTACACCGTCTGCGGCGCAAGCGGGTTCTCGATGGGGCTGGTCTTCGGCGGGCTACTGACCGAGATCGGCTGGCGCGCCACGTTCCTGCTGCCGGGGCCGGTGGCCATCGCCCTCGTCCTGATCGGCCTGCGGGTGATTCCGCGCGCCGAGCGGCAGTCCGTCGCGCTCGCCCACTTCGACCTCGCCGGCGCGTTCACGAGCACGGCCAGCCTGCTCGTCCTCGTCTACACGGTCGTCGAGGCGCCGACCCGCGGCTGGGCGAGCCCGGTCACGATCGGGCTGCTGGCGCTGAGCGTCGCGCTGATGGCCGCGTTCGTCGTGATCGAGCGGCGGCACTCCCGTCCGCTCGTGCGGCTCGGCATCCTGCGCTCTGGCGCGCTCGTCCACGCCAACCTGACCGCGGCAGTGATGTTCGGCGGCTACGTCGCCTTCCAGTTCGTCGTCACGCTCTACCTGCAGAACTCGCTGGGCTGGTCGCCGCTGGCGATGGCATTCGGCTTCCTGCCGGCCGGCCTGATCGTCGTGGCCAGCGCCACCCGCATGGGCGTGGTGCTGGAGCGGGTCAGCACGCCCGTGCTCATCCTGCTCGGCCTGGGTGCGCTGCTGTCCGGCTACGCGCTGTTCCTTCGGGTGAGCCCGTCCATGTCGTACTGGAACTTCCTGCTCCCGACGATGATCCTGCTCGGCATCGGCTTCGCCCTGTGCTTCCCATCCGTCAACATGCAGGCCACCGCCGGCATCGCGGACAGCGAGCAGGGGCTGGCATCCGGGCTGGTGAACACCAGCATCCAGATCGGTGGTGCCGTCGTGCTCGCGGCGATCACGGCGATCCTCAGCGGTGGCTCGAACTCCGCCACGCGGCCCGGCGAGCTGTTGCCCGGCATGACGACCGCGATCGCCGTCGTCGTCGGGGTTTCCGCGCTGGGTGTGGTGATGACCCTCATCCGGCTGGCGCCGCGACTCGCGGCTCGGCGGGTCGTCGAGCCTGCGTCGGTGACGGCCGGGGCGGCAGGGGCGGAGTTGTGCGAGGCCTGCTGAATCGGCGTCGTCAACGCTGCGCGGCGACCCACGCTCCGGGGCCGGGCTGCCATGCACGACGGTGCGCCGCGGCGGGGTCGTTCCAGCGCCCCCGCCGCGGCTCGTCAGGTTCGAGGGGCTCGCCGGAACCGGCCGCCGCGACGATCGCGGTCAGCGCGGCGAGCTCTTCAGGGGTGGGCTCGCCGCGCACGATCCGCAATTCGGCGGATTGCCTCATAGCGGGATGTTCCCGTGCTTCTTCGGCGGCAGTGACTGGCGCTTGTTGCGCAGCATCCGCAGCGACTTCACGATGTAGGCCCGGGTGTGTGACGGCGGGATGACGGAGTCGACGTAGCCCCGCTCGGCCGCAATGTAGGGGTTCACCAGGGTGTCCTCGTATTCCGCGACCACCTTGGCGCGCAGTGCCTCCGGGTCGTCGGCCTTGGCGATCGCCCTGCGGTGCAGGATGTTCGCCGCCCCCTGGGCCCCCATCACCGCGATCTGCGCAGTGGGCCACGCGACGTTGATGTCGGCGCCGAGGTGCTTGGAGCCCATCACGTCGTACGCGCCGCCGAACGCCTTGCGGGTGATCACGGTGATCTTGGGGACGGTGGCCTCGGCGTAGGCGTAGATGAGCTTCGCGCCGCGCCGGATGATGCCGGCATGCTCCTGCCCCACGCCGGGCAGGAAGCCGGGCACGTCCACGAGGGTGATCACCGGGACGTTGAACGCGTCGCAGGTGCGGACGAAGCGCGCTGCCTTCTCCGAGGCGTCGATGTCGAGGCAGCCCGCGAAGTGCATCGGCTGGTTGGCGACGATGCCGACGGGGTGCCCTTCGATGCGCCCGAATCCGACGATGATGTTCTGCGCGAACAGCGCGTGCACCTCGAGGAACTCGCCGTCGTCGAGGATGTGCTCGATGATCTCGTGCATGTCGTACGGCTGGTTGGCCGAATCGGGGATGAACGCGTTCAGGAAGGCGTCCTCGTCCTCGACCTCTGCCGACACTTCGGTGTCGTACACCGGTAGCGGGTCAAGGTTGTTGCTCGGCAGGTAGGACAGCAGCGCCTTGACGTAGTTGATCGCGTCGTCCTCGTCGGTGCCGAGGTAGTGCGCGTTGCCGCTTGTGGTGTTGTGCGTGCGTGCGCCGCCGAGCTCCTCGAGCGTGACCTCCTCGCCGGTGACCGTCTTCACGACGTCGGGGCCGGTGATGAACATCTGCGAGGTCTTGTCGACCATGACGATGAAGTCGGTGAGCGCGGGGGCGTAGACGTGCCCACCGGCGGCCGCCCCCATGATGAGCGAGATCTGCGGGATGACGCCGGAGGCGTGCACCGTGCGGTAGAAGATCTCGCCGTAGAGCCCGAGCGAGACGACACCCTCCTGGATACGGGCGCCGCCGCCCTCGTTGATGCCGACGACCGGGCAGCCGGTCTTCATGGCGAAGTCCAGAACCTTCACGATCTTCTCGCCGTACACCTCGCCGAGGGCGCCGCCGAACACCGTGACGTCCTGGCTGAAGACGCAGATCGGGCGGCCGTCGACCGTGCCGTAGCCGGTGACGACGCCGTCGCCGAACGGGCGGCTCTTCTCCATGCCGAAGTTGGTGGAGCGGTGCCGGGCGAACTCGTCGAGCTCGATGAACGAGCCCTCGTCGAGGAGGGCCTCGACGCGCTCGCGGGCGGTCTTCTTGCCCTTGGCGTGCTGCTTCTCCACGGCCCGGGCCGACCCGGCGTGCACGGCCTCGTCGTACCGGCGCTCGAGGTCGGCGAGCTTTCCGGCCGTGCTGTGCGGATCGAGGGCCTTCGCGTCGAGCGGCTCTACTGCCATGGGCAGTGAGCCTAATCGCCGTAATCCGGGCGGCGGAGCGCGGAGTGACCGATCTCGCGAGCTACCGTACGTGCATGCCAGACCGCAGCCCGGTCGACGTCGAGGCGGTCCGTGCCGCCGTCGGCTCGCGCTGGTCCCGGGTCGTCGCGGTGGCCGAGACGACATCGACGAACACCGACCTGCTCGATGACACGGCCGCGCCCGAGCGCTCCGTGCTCGTCGCCGAGCACCAGGTCGCCGGGCGGGGTCGGCTGGACCGGACGTGGAGCTCGCCGCCCGGCGCCGGCCTGACGTTCTCGGTGCTGCTGCGCCCGCAGGTGCCCATCCCGAGGTGGGGCTGGTTGCCGCTGCTGGCCGGCGTTGCCCTGCATGAGGCGGTCGCCGCCACGGGCGTGCGGGTCGGTCTCAAATGGCCTAACGACCTGCTGGCCGGTGACCAATCCGAGCCATCCCGAAAGGCGGCCGGGATCCTCGCGCAGACCAGCGGCGATGCGGTCGTCGTGGGGATCGGCTTGAACGTGTCCACGGCCGCCCACGAGCTGCCCGTCGAGTCGGCCACGTCGCTGCTCCTCTCCGGCGGGCAGCAGCTGGACCGCACGCAGCTGCTCGCGGCGATCCTGGCCCGGCTGGACTCGCGCTACTCGCAATGGGTGGACTTCGGCGGCGACGCCGAGGCCTGCGGGCTGGCCGCGGCCTACCGCGCCGCGTGCGTCACGCTCGGGCAGCTGGTCGTCGTCACCGGCACGGGTGACGCCGTGACGGGGCGGGCGGTCGGCATCGACTCCGCAGGTCGGTTGCTCGTCGACACCGACGACGGTGAGCAGGCGATCGGTGCCGGCGACGTGGAGCACCTCCGCTCGGCCTGACGGGCGAATTCGGCGCCTGCCGGGCGTTGACCCGATAGCGTGTTTCCGCACAGTCACCCGGAGGTTGCCGTGCCCTACCCCGACAAGGTCCTGGCCGACGACGAGCAGGTCGTCGAGCATCTGCACCCGCACTGGATCACCCTCGTGCCGGCGACCCTGTGGTTCATCGCGATCTGCGCGGCCGCCGGACTCGGCATCGGCTACGCGCCGAGCAACGGCACCACGCATACCGTCTTCATCATCGTGATCGTCGTCGTCGGCGTGATCCTCTTGAACTGGCTGACCTTCGCGCCGTGGATCCGGTGGCGCACCACCCATTACGTCTTCACCACGCACCGGGTCCTCATCCGGCGCGGGGTGCTGAAGCACGTTGGTCGCGATATCGCGCTGCAGCGGATCAACGACGTGGCGTTCTCCCAGTCGCTGTGGGATCGCATCGTCAAGGCCGGCACCCTGACGATCGAGTCCGCCGGGGAGCACGGGCAGCAAGACCTGCACAACGTGCCGCGCTCGGACCAGATGCAGCAGACGCTCAATCGGCTGATCGAGCAGGACCACGACCGGCGCGCGCGGATGTACGGCAGCCCCGGCCAGGGCTTCGGCCAGCCCGGGTATCCGCAGCAGGGCCAGTACCCGCCGCAGGGCCAGTACCCGCAGCAGGGCCAGTACCCCCCGCAGCAGTACCCACCGCAGCGGCCCTGAGCTGGCCCACCCTCAGCGGGAAGGACGGGAGGGATACCTAGCCGGTCAGAGGCTGTAGGCAGTCTGCACCTGGGTGATGTCCGCGGCGGCGGCGAGCAGTGCGGCGGAGACGGTGCTGAGCGTTGCCTGCGCGGCGGCGCGGGCAGCGTGCGACTCGGCGCGGGTGGCGGTCGGTGCGACGGCCAGGATCGTCGAGACGGCGCTCGCCACACCGTCGGTGGCCGTCGTGAGCCTGGCCGTGGCGTCGTCCATCGCGAGCAATCCGTTGGCCGGATCCAGCACCGCCGGGTCGACGATCGTCGGGTCGGACAGCTTGGCGACGAGGTCGGTCACGGTCGCGCTCGCAGTGGCGGCCTGCACACCCGCGGCGTCGGCGGCGGCGACGATCTCGAACTGCATGCCGGCGATCTGCCGCGAGTTGACGGCGGCCGCGACCAGCACGCGCAGCCCCTTGACGCTCGTCGCGCTGGAGACGCCGGCGGCGTCGGCTGCCACCGCGGCCTGTGCGGCCGTGAGCGCCGTGCCGAGGCCGGTGCCGTCGGCGAGGGTAAGGCCGGCCGCCTTCGTCACCAGCCGGTTGACGGACTTGAGCTGGGCGGCGATTGCGTGGGCAGCGCCGCGGCGCGGGCCGGTGAGCTTGTCCTTCGCGGCGTGCTTGTCGGCGTGCTTGGCCGGGTGCGCGTGCCCATGAGCGGACGCGGTGTGCGCCGGGTGGGCGCTGGCCAGCGCGGGAAAGGCGGGGGCGGTGGCGAGAAGCGCGCCGGCAACGGCCGTGGTGACGACCTTGGAGAGCTGGGGCATCGGGGGAATCCTCTGGATTGGTCTCGATCCCCGCCGGCGCAGATGCTAGCACGGATTTAACTTCACGCCAGCTCGTCTTCAGTCGGTCATCGCCGCCGCGAGATCCAGCTTGCAGGTGGGAGTGCGACCGAGCCGCGTATCGGTTTCGCCGAATGACCGCCGTTTGCGCGATGAGTCAACATAGTCTTGACAGCGCGGCGGAGCACCTGTCCTTCCGACGGAACGGGGATGTATGGACTCGGCATTGCGCAGCGTCGTAGCGGCGCTCGTCGACCGCGGGCTGGACGAGCGGGTGCTGAGCGCCGCCGCTGAGACGGCCGAGCAGGGTGAGCGCTCGCTGCGCTCCGTCCTCGTCGACGACCAGATCATCACCGATTTCGAGTACGCCTCCGCCGTGGCCGACGCGTGCGGCCTGGAAGCCATCGAGCTCACGAACTTCCCGGTGGACACCTCGGCAATGTCCAAACTGCCGCTCGCGCTCGCGCGGCGCCACCGCATGCTCCCGATCGGGGCAACCGACACCATCGTGACCGTGGCGCTGACGGATCCAGGAAATGTCGTCGCGCTCGACGACATCCGTGCGGCAACCGGCCTCATCGTCCGGCCGGTGGTCGTGGCCCAGGACGAACTCACTCGGCTGCTGGACCGGTACACCCGCGACAGCGCCGACCTCGACGAGGCCGCGGCGCAGATCGTCGCCGAGGAGGCGAGCGACGCGGCGTCCGACGTACTCAGCGTCAACGAGGACGCGCCGGTCGTCCGATACGTGAACTCGCTGCTCGAGCGCGCCATCTCCAGCCGGGCGTCGGACATCCACCTCGAGCCCAGCGAGTACGACCTGCGCGTCCGGCTGCGCATCGACGGCGTGCTGCACGAGGTGGATGCGGTGCCCCGCGGCATCCAGGGCGCCCTCATCTCGCGGCTGAAGATCATGTCCAGCTTGGACATCACCGAGCGCCGGGTGCCGCAGAACGGGCGCATCACGATGAACGCCGGGGGCCGTCCGGTGGACCTGCGGGCGGCGACCCTGCCGACGGTATGGGGCGAAAAGGTCGTCCTGCGCATCCTGGACAAGGGCGGCATCGACCTCAACCTGAAGAAGCTCGGCTTCTCCGACGACAACTACGAGCGCTTCTCGCGCAGCTTCCGCAAGCCGCACGGGATGGTGCTGGTGACGGGGCCGACCGGATCCGGCAAGTCCACCACGCTCTACGCGACGCTCGCCGAGATCTCCCGCCCCGAGGTCAACGTCATCACCGTCGAGGACCCCGTGGAGTACCGCGTGGACGGGGTCAACCAGGTGCAGGTGAACTTCAAGGCCGGCCTGACGTTCGCCGCCGTCCTGCCCGCGATCCTGCGGTCCGACCCCGACGTCGTGCTCATCGGCGAGATCCGGGACCGCACCACGGCGCAGTTGGCGGTCGAGGCCGCGCTCACCGGCCACCTCGTGCTGTCGACGCTGCACACGAACGACGCGCCGAGCGCCATGACGCGCCTCGTCGAGATGGGGATCGAGCCGTTCCTGGTCGGATCGTCGATCGATTGTGTGATGGCGCAGCGGCTGGCCCGGCGGTTGTGCGACTGGTGCAAGGAGGGCTATTCGCCCACCGAGGCGGAGCTGGCCGCGGCCCGCTGGCCGATGGAGGAGCTCGGCGTTCCGGAGCAGCTGTGGAAGGCGGTGGGGTGCCGCTCGTGCGCGCAGACCGGATTCCGCGGGCGGCTCGCGCTGTCGGAGGTGATGCCGGTGACCGAGGAGCTGGAGCGCCTCACCGTGGAGCGGTCGTCGGCGTCGGTGCTGATGAAGGTGGCGCTGGCCGAGGGGATGACGACGCTGCACGACGACGGTGCCCGAAAGACGGCGCTGGGCTTCACGACGCTCGAAGAGACCTTGCGCGTCACGATCTGACCGGTTCGCGGCCGCTCTCCTGCCGGAGAAGTTAACGGCCACTTTACACCGGCGGCGGGGCTTGCTAATGTCCC
>JAVHVL010000030.1:0-2554 GCA_032160565.1 Pseudonocardiales bacterium
CTCGCCCGCCTCACCCGTGCGGAGTGGACGGTCCGGCCGGAGTCCAACCGCATCGGCATCCGCCTCGACGGCCCGCGCCTGGAGCGCGCACGAGACGGCGAGCTGCCCAGCGAGCCGACGCTCCCGGGCGCCCTGCAGGTACCGCCGGGTGGCCGGCCGATCCTGTTCGGCCCGGACGCCCCGGTGACCGGCGGCTACCCGGTCATCGCCGTCGTCCACCACGACGATCTGGACGCCGCCGCCCAACTGCGCCCCGGCGACGCGGTTCGGCTCAGACGAGCACGGGGTGGATGATCAACCAGACCACGGCAGCCACGGCCGCCGCCGCGGGAATCGTCAGGACCCAGGCGAACACGATGTTGCCGGCCACGCCCCAGCGCACAGCGGACACCCGGCGGGTGGCGCCGACACCCATCACCGACGCGGAGATCACGTGCGTCGTCGACACCGGCAGCCCGTAGTGCGCCGTCGCCAGCATCACCCCGCTGGCAACCGTCTGCGCCGCAAAACCGCTCGCCGGCGTGAGCGAGAAGATCCGGCGACCCAGCGTGCGCATGATGCGCCATCCGCCGGAGTACGTGCCCGCCGAGATCGCGGCCGCGGCAGCGAGGATCACCCACAGCGGGATGCCGGCCTTCGCGTCGAGGTGCCCGGACACGACGAGGGTCAGGGCGATGACACCCATCGTCTTCTGCGCGTCCTGGGTGCCATGGCCGAAGGCCATCGTCGCCGCGGACGCGATCTGCGCCCATCGGAAGCCGCGGTTGGCGCGCACCGCGTTGCTCCGGCTGAACGCCCACAGCACGGCGAGCATGAAGAGATAGCTGAGGCCGAATCCGACCAGCGGCGACACGATCATCGGAATGATGACCTTGTCGAGGATGCCGTGCCACTTCACCGTCTCGGACGCCACCAGCGCCGCGCCGACCAACCCGCCGATCAGCGCATGCGAGGACGAGGACGGCAAGCCGAAGTACCACGTGCCGAGATTCCATGCGATCGCGCCCAGCAGCGCGGCCAGCACCAGCACCAGACCCGAGTTGTTGTGCGCGGGAGTCGCGATGATGCCCTTGCCGACGGTGGCGGCGACCTTGGTGGAGATCAGCGCGCCGATGACGTTCATGAACGCGGCCATGATGAGTGCCACACGGGGCGTGAGGGCCTTCGTCGACACCGAGGTCGCGATGGCGTTCGCCGAGTCGTGGAAGCCGTTGGTGAAGTCGACACCCCGAGCGACCGCGACGATGACCACTACGAGAGCGGTGGAGTTCACCGTCAGGACTCCTTGACCGCGATCGTCTCCACGGCGTGCGCCACGTGCTCGAGCGCATCCGCGGCGTCCTCGAAGCCGTCGGCGACCTCACGCAGCTTCACCATCGTCAAGGCGTCGTAGTCACCGCTGAACAGCCGCGACAGCAGCTTGCGGTACACCCGGTCGGCCTCGTTCTCGAGGCGGTTGACCTCGATCCAGTACGGCTCGAGGTCACGCAGCGTCTTCAGCCGTGCCATGGCATCGGCGGTCTCAGCGGCCGACCTGCGCAGCAGGGTGATCTGCTCGCCCATCAGGATGGGCAGCTTGCCGACGTCGGCGAGCACGATGAAGTCCGCGGCACCCTCGATGGCGTCCACCACGTCGTCGAGCGCCGAGGCGAGACGGTAGATGTCCTGCCGGTCGAAGGGCGTGACGAAGCTGGTGTTCAGCTGGCGCATGATGCGGTGTGTGACCGAGTCACCCGCATGCTCGCGCTCGCGGAGCTCCTTGGCGATCAACTCGCGGTTCGCGTTCGGGTCGAGCAGTCCGGCGAGGACTTCGGCGGCGTCCGAGACGTTGCGACCCGCTTCGGTGAACATCACGTAGAACGCGTTGTCTCGCGGCGTCAGTCGGAAAGGCACGGGGCTCCTCGAGTGTCCGGGTCGGCGATCAAGGCAGAGGGTAGCCGGACGGATCCCCTCCCGTGGATATCCGCTCTGGCGGCGACGCTAACCGAAGACGATCGTCTTGTTGCCGAAGACGAGGGTGCGGTGTTCGACGTGTGCGCGGACGGCGCGGGCGAGCACGACGGTCTCCAGGTCGCGCCCCTTGCGCACCATGTCGGCCACCGAGTCGCGGTGCGACACCGGCGTGACGTCCTGGGCGATGATCGGCCCCTCGTCGAGCTCGGCCGTCGCGTAATGAGCTGTCGCGCCGATGAGCTTGACGCCGCGCTGCTGAGCCTGGTGGTAGGGGCGCGCTCCGACGAAGGCCGGCAGGAACGAGTGGTGGATGTTGATGATCCGCGCGGGGAACGCGTCCAGCACGGTGCGGCCGAGCACCTGCATGTACCGCGCCAGCACGACGAGCTCGACGTCGTGATCGCGGAGCAGCCGCGTCAATGCCGCGTCGTTCGCCGCGTGATCGGTGGCCGACACCGGCAGGTGGTGGAACGGCACGCCGCTGAACTGCGCCAGGGCCGCGTGATCGGGATGGTTGCTGATCACCGTGACCACCTCGGCGGGCAGCTCTCCGGAACGCCACCGGCCGAGCAGGTCGGCGAGGCAGTGCACCTCATGGGAG
>JAVHVL010000170.1:0-3304 GCA_032160565.1 Pseudonocardiales bacterium
AAAAAAGGAACCGCCCCCTTGCGGAGGCGGTTCCAAGTGGCCCCATCAGGACGGGCAGGGGTACGTGCCATGAAGGGGCCTTTTGCGGTTCAGGCGGCGGGAGGCGCCGATACGATGCGGCTTCGCCCGAACCTATGTACCGAGACGAGTCAGACGGCACGACTGGCCCGACCCGGTGAAGGCGACCATACTCCCGCACTGTCCCCATAAACCATCGAACATTTGGCTACCCCTGGTTCGTATCGAACAGCATTTGGGGCGGTGGGGCACCACCCATCCGAGCCGTGCGGGCGGTGGGCGCTAGGCGAGGTTCGATTTGCGCGGATAGACCACCGTCGGGTCTGTCAGCACGTTGACCAGCGCCGGCTTGCCGGACGCGAACGCCCGCTCGAGCGCCGGCTTCAACTCGTCCGGACGCCTCACCAGCTCGCCGTGCCCGCCGAGCGCCTGGACGACTTGGTCGTAGCGGCACTCCGGCTGCAGATCGGCGGCGACTGAGTACCCGTAGAGGAACTCCATCGGGTGCTTCTCGAGGGCCCAGATGCCGTTGTTGCCCATGACGGCGACGACGGGGACGCCGTGGCGCACCATCGTGTCGAACTCCATCCCGGCGAAGCCGAACGCCCCATCCCCCATCAGCAGGCAGACCTGCCGGTCGGGCCGCGCCAGCTTCGCCGCGATCGCGTACCCGGGACCGGACCCCAGGCAGCCGAACGGCCCCGGGTCCATCCACGTGCCGGGCTCGTAGCTGTCGATCACGCGCCCTGCATACGAGACGAAGTCGCCGCCGTCGCCGATCACGATCGCGTTGCGGTCCAGGACCTGCTGGAGCTCGTGGTACAGGCGCATCGGGTGCAGAGGGGCGCGATCGTCGCCCAGCTCTGCCTGTTCGGCGGCCCGTCTCTCGTTCTCGAGCGCACGCAGGTCGCTCAGCCAGCCCGCGCGGTCGGGAGACGCACCTCCGGCCGCGTCGCGCAGCGCATCCAGCGTCGCCGCCACTCCCCCATACAGCTCGGCCGCCGGCTGCCGCGGGTGCGCCTTCTCGGGCGCTGTCGACCCGATCGCGATGATCTGCGTCTCGTCCCCGAACGAGCCGCCGAAGCCCAGCCGGAAGTCCATCGGCACGCCGATGACGAGCGCGACGTCGGCCTGCTTCAGCCCCTTGCCGCGCGCCCGCGAGAAGAAGCGCGCGTGGTCCGCCGGCAGGCACCCGCGCGCGAGACCGTTGAGGAACACCGGCACCGAGAGCTCCTCCGCAAGCGCGCGCAGCGCGCGCTCCCCGTGCGCCCAGTACAGCCCGGTGCCCGCCATGACGACCGGGCGCTCGGCTCGGCGGAGCAGCTCGGCCGCGCGGTCGATCGCATCAGCGTCGGCCGCCGGCCGCGTGAGCGCATCGGGCAGCGGGTCCGGCTCGGCGGCCGGCAGCTCGCCCTCACCGAAGACATGGTCGAGCGGGAAGTCGACGAAGGCGGGCCCGGTCGGTGGCTCGAGCGTCGCGTGCAGCGAGAGGTCGACCAGGCCGGCGATCTCGTCCGGGCTGCCCGCGGTGGCCGCGCTCTTCGTGACCGGCGCGACGAACGGCACGTGGTCGATCTCCTGCAGCGAGCCCTGGCCCCAGCGCATCGCCGGCGCGCGGCCGCCGAGCGCGAGCATCGGCGTTCCGTTCTGCTGCGCCGACGCCATCGCGCTCATGCCGTTGGTCACACCCGGCCCGGCCGTGAGCGCGCACACGCCCGGGGTACGCGTCGCCTTCGCCCAGCCTTCGGCTGCAAACGCGGCCGTCTGCTCGTGGCGCGTGTCGATGATCGCGATGCCGTCGTGGCGGCAGCCGTCGTAGATCGAGAACAGGTGCCCGCCCGACAGGGTGAACAGGTGCGAGACCCCGTGCGCCTTCAGCACCGCGGACACCAGTCGCCCGCCGTGCAGACGTGTCGTCTCGGCCGTCGCCATCGCGGCGGAGGCTAGCGTCGAGCTCGAGTGGGCAGCGCCTCGCCGCTAACGGCCGCGAGCGTGCGCCTGCGCGAGCGCGCGACGGACGGCCGCGCGCTTCCTCGCGGCGCAGGCCGCCCGGGCGCGCTTCGTCCCGCGCGTCGTGGAGCACTTCACCGCGCGCCGGGCCATGACCGTGTCCGAGCAGCCGTCGCCGTTGGCGTCGGGTCCCCTGCGCGACGTCGGGCACTTGTCCGCCTCGTTGGGCACGCCGTCGCCGTCGGCATCCGGGTCGCAGGCGTCGCCCAGGCCGTCCCGGTCCATGTCCGACTGGTCCGGGTTTGCGAGGCCCGGGCAGTTGTCCAGCGGGTCAAGCACGCCGTCGCGGTCCGCGTCGTCGTAGTGGAAACGCAGCACGCGCCCACTGCCGGCATCGGTCACGTACGCGTACGCGCCCGGCGCGAACGCGATGTCGACCGGCCCGCTCACATCGGCGCTGTCCGCCTCGAGGAAGTCCGACCCCGCCGTGAACGGGTTGAAGACCTGCAGGCGGTTGTTGCCGCTGTCGACGACGACGAGGCGGCCGAGCGGATCCATCGCGATCCCGCGCGGGGAGCTGACCTGCCCGGGCCCCGAGCCCGGGCCGGCAATCTGCCCGAGATAGAACCCGCGGTTGTCATAGACGCGCACGGCGCCGTCGGTCGAGCTCAGGTTGGAGACATACACCTGGCCGGTCGAGTCGTCGCGAACAAGGCCCTCGGGAGTCGTGAACGGCGGCTGGTCGGCGGTGCCGAACGCGCTGACCGGCGTCATCTGCTTGTCCTTCGGGGTGAACCACTGCACCCGCGCGTTGCCGGC
Organism: Pseudonocardiales bacterium; assembly: GCA_032160565.1. Taxonomy (GTDB): domain Bacteria; phylum Actinomycetota; class Actinomycetes; order Mycobacteriales; family Jatrophihabitantaceae; genus RYN-117. Next base: position 2,788 of record JAVHVL010000170.1, read on the forward strand.
CTCGGTGTTGTAGATCAGCCCGGAGCGGTCGGCGTACACGAAGCGCGGCTGGGACATCTTCCCCAGCTCGGTGCCGCTTCCGCCCCACTCCCGCATGAACGGCGCCTTGTCGTTGAGGGTGTCGAACTCGACGACCTTGTCGCGGCCCTGATCGGCCACGAAGATGCGGTTGCGCAGGTCGACCTCCACTCCCACCGGCTGGACCAGGACACCCTCGCCGATCGAGGTGAGGTAGCCGTTGCCGGCCTCGCCGCTGTCGAAGACCTCGATCCGCCCGCTGCCCGAATCGGCCACGTAGACGCGCCCCGCGTTGTCGGTGGCCACACCGCCGATCTGGATGAAGCGGCCATCCGCTTGACGCCCCGACCCGAACGAGCCGTCGGCGCCGAACAGGGCCGCGCTCGCCGCCCCGGGCAGGACAAGGACGACCGCTACGGCGGCGACAACGGCTGAGGTGGCACGGCGCATGGCTCCCTGCAAGAACCGGCGAGGATAGTCAGGGTTGCGGCGGCCGCGA
>JAVHVL010000173.1:0-6701 GCA_032160565.1 Pseudonocardiales bacterium
GAGTCCGACTGGGAGACCCTGCGCGCACGGTTCGGCCAGCAGCGGCTGCTCGGGATGTCCCTCGACGCGGGCGGACACCTCACCCACGGCTTCCGGCCGAACATCTCCGGCAAGATGTTCCACCAGAGCTCGTACGGGACCGACCCGGAGACCGGCCTGCTGGACTACGACAAGGTCGCCGCGACGGCCCGTGAGTTCAAGCCGCTGATCCTGATCGCCGGCTACTCGGCGTACCCGCGCAAGATCGACTTCGCGAGGATGCGCGAGATCGCCGACGAGGTGGGCGCCACGCTGATGGTGGACATGGCGCACTTCGCCGGCCTCGTCGCGGGGAAGGTCTTCACCGGCGAGTACGACCCGGTGCCGTACGCGCACGTGACTACTACGACCACGCACAAGTCGCTGCGCGGCCCGCGTGGCGGCATGGTGCTGTGCCAGCCGGAGTACGCCGACGCCGTCGACCGCGGCTGCCCGATGGTGCTCGGCGGCCCGCTCGGCCACGTGATGGCGGCCAAGGCGGTGGCCCTTGCCGAGGCGCGGCAGCCGTCCTTCCACACGTACGCGCAGAACGTCGCGTCCAACGCCGTCGTCCTCGCCGACGGCCTGATGAGGCGCGGCGCCCGCCTGGTCACCGGCGGTACCGACAACCATCTGGTGCTGATCGACGTGAGTTCGTTCGGGCTGACCGGTCGGCAGGCGGAGTCGGCGCTGCTGGACTCCGGCATCGTCACGAACCGCAACGCGATCCCGCGGGACCCGAACGGAGCCTGGTACACCTCGGGTGTGCGCATCGGCACTCCGGCGCTCACCTCGCGCGGCTTCGGCGCCGCCGACTTCGATCGGGTGGCAGAGCTGATCGTCGACGTGCTGTCCGCGACATCCCCGGTGGCGGCGTCGTCCGGCGGCGCGTCGAAGGCGAAGTACTCGATCGCCGAGGGCGTGGCCGGCAAGACGCAGGCGGCCGCGAACGAGCTGCTCGACGCGAACCCGCTCTACCCCGGCCTCGACCTCGGCTGAGCTCATACCCTCGAATTGGGCTCGTAGACCTCGGCTGAGTTCGTAGACCTCGATCGAGGCCCTGACTACGCGGGTTTGGCCACGCCCAGCGGGGTGACGGCATGGTTCGGGAACACGCTGCTGAGCGCCCCGACCCCGAGTCGCTTCTGGACGAGTTCGCCCAACACGTCGAATGCGTTGTTGACGCCCGGGACGTCGCCGTCGGCGAGGGTGGCTGACGACAGCGGACTCCAGTTGCCGTGCACGGCGCCACCCGCGATGCCGCCCCCGAGCAGCCACATCAGGCTGCCGTGCCCGTGGTCGGCGCCGCCGCTGTCGTTCATCGCGACGCGACGGCCGAACTCCGTCATCACCACGATGGTGACGCGTGATCGGCGGGTGGGGCCGAGGTCGGTCATGAACGCCGCCAATGCCTTCGCGGCGGCGGCGAGCAGACGATCCAGGTCCTGCGCCTCGTTGGTGTGGGTGTCCCATCCGCCGACATCGACGGTGGCCACCTGCAGCCCGACGTCCGCGCGCAGCACCGCGGCGAGATCCTTCAGCGCGTGGGCGAAGTTCCCGCTCGGGTAGACCGCGCCGTTCTGCACGGCGGCACTCGCGCGAACCTTGGCGGCCGTTGCCAGCGCCGAGACGGTGGACGGGACGTCCTCCCCGAGGGTTCCGGTCATCCCGCGGTACAGCGCGCTGACCGCCTTCTGCGAGGCCGGCCGGATCTCGTCCCATCCCGGGAACGTGAAGTCCTTGAGCGAGTCGATGACGAGCTTGCTCTGGTCGCCGGTGAAGGAGGCGGGCGCGCTCGAACTCTCGGCGAGCGCGCGGAACGTGCTGCCCGGTCCGAGCTGCTGCAGCACCCGATCGAGCCAGCCGGTGGTGTAACTCGTGGCGCCGCCCTTCTCCAGCAGCTGCTGCGCGTCGAAGTGGCTGCGCGTCACGCCGTCGGCCGACACGGCGGGCACGAACGCCAGCTCGCCGCTGGGCCACAGGCCGTCCACCAGCGGCTGCAGTGCGGAGTGGGCGGCCCACCCCGGGGCACCGGCCAGCGACAGCAACTGCGCGTCGCCGGGCACGAGCGGACCGCGCACCGTCTGCAGGAAGTCCAGCCCCAGCTCGGCGGAGTTCGGTGCCAGGATGCGCAGCCCGTCCGCCGCACCGCGCAGGAAGATCGTGATGAGCGTGTTCTGGGTCGTCGGGTCGGCCCCGACTCCGTAGGCCACCCGCGTCGTCACGAGCTGGCTGCCGAGCGCGGCGACGCCGACCAGCCCCATGCCGGTGAGGAAGCGGCGCCGGGTCCAGCCACGGGTGCCCCACGCCTCGTCCTGCTCGCACAGCTGTGCTTGCACGCGCTCGGCACCACGGCGCATGGCGAGCTCGGCGGCCGTCGCCTGCGGGATCGATGTCATCGGCTCTGCGTCCTCGGAATCGGCAACGGATCTTGTGGCGACGGGTCTAGTGGCGACGGGGCGATTTCAGCGCAGCGCATGATGCGGACCGTCCAGGATGATCGCGACGATCGGCGGCAGCAGCCACCGCAGCCGGGAGCCGGCCATCGGGGTGGCGGCCGGCTCCCCCAGGAATGCCTGCAGCGCGCTGCGGTGCGGCAGGGCGAACGTCATGCCGGTAAGGCGTTTCGTGAGCAGGGTGATCGCCTCACCGCTGGTGGCCGGAGTGCGCCCGTAGAGCGTCCGCTTGTCGAACTTGGCGAAGCCGTCCCACCAGTCGTCGGCGAAGCCCAGGTGCTGCTGCCACAGGCTCAGCAGCGCGCTCGAGGAGCGCCACGACGTCGCGACGTCCGGGTAGCCGTCCGGCGACGGCCGGTCCAGTGGCACGTGGCCGACGTCGGCAGACATCCAGTGCAGCGTCTGCAGCGCCTTGGCCATGTCCGACACCGGGTTGCCGACGACCCGGATGGTTGCGACGAGGTTCTCGGTGGGGCGACGGACCTTCGCGCCGCGGCTCTGCCAGAACTCGGTCGAATGCAGGATCGTCGCCATCATCGGAAGGATCTTGGTGCCATTGGCGAGATAGGTCTTCGCAACCGCCGAGACCAGCGCACTCGACGGGCGGTCGGACACGTAGCGCTGGCAGATCCTCTTCGCCAGCCGTTGCGCCGTCGCGGGATGGCTGGCGAGGTAGCGCAGCAGCGCGTCGCCGCCCGCCTCGCCGTCCGCGGTGGAGGAGTTGGCGTGGGTGAAGCCGAGTACCCGGATCGGCCCGACGTAGTGGCGGCCGGCTCGGTAGGTGTAGTTCGAGTACTGGTCGACCGTGCGACCGGTGAGCAGCTTGGCCGCGTTCTTGACGTCGTCCTCGGAGTAGACGAGGCCGACGGTGTGCAGCTCGAGCAGCTCGCGCCCGTAGTTCTCGTTCACCGCGTACTTCGTCGATTCGGCGAGGTTGAGGTACCGGAGCATCGCGGGGCTGCGGGCCGACGCCAGCAGCATGTCGGTGAACGACCCCATGGCGTGGCCGCGGATGACGTCGCGATCGTAGGCGTGGCGGGTGTTCCAGACGTCGCCGTTGTGGTTGGCGACGTTGAGGTGGTTGGAGAAGAAGTCGACCAGGGTCTCGTACAGCTGGGCGGCGCTCCACGTCTGCAGCCCGAGCGTGACGCGCGTCAGCTGGTCCATCGCGTCCCAGCCGTATTCGTTGCCGTTGGCCTTCAGGTACTGGCGAACGTCCCACGGACTCTGCTTCAGCAGTGGCCCTTCGGCGGCAACTCTGGAGTTCCCGGCGTAGCCGGCATAGGTGGTTGCGGCCGCTATCTGCCCGCGGTACCACGCGGTGATCCCGTGCGCGGCGATCGAGGCGCGGGACGCACGCGTCGGGCCGAACGCCAGGCGGGACAGCACGTGTCCGGCGGGGTCCCACACCAACGGTGCACGGGCGGTACGGGTGGCGTGCGCCACTGCCTCCGAGATCGTCGGCCAGATCGTCGTCACTCGGCGTCCTCAGGGGTCGGTCGGATGAGCTACCCCCACCGGACGATCGGCCGCCGCGCGACAAACGTTAGGCAATCAGGTCCGATACGGGGTGGTGGTCACGCCGGCCCCGTCGCGCCACTCGTAGACGGGGACGCCCGAGACGAAGACCTGCACTGCCCGGCTCATCACGTCCAGCGGATCGCCGTCCCAGAGGACCACGTCGCCATCGAGCCCCGGCTTCAGCGACCCGAGCCGATCGGCGAGCCCCATCATCCGGGCCGGGTTCACGGTGATGGAGCGCAGCGCATCCTCGCGCGACATCCCCTCCTTGACCGCGAGCGTCGCCTGGAGAACGAGGAAGTTGATCGGCACGACGGGGTGGTCGGTGGTGAGCGCCACCTCCACGCCCGCGGCGGCGAGCCGTCCAGGATTGGCCAGCGTGCGCTCGCGCAGCTCCACCTTCGACCGCGTGGTGAACATCGGCCCGACGATGCAGGGGATCCCGCGCTCGGCCAGGACGTCCGCGAGCAGGAAGCCTTCGGTGGCGTGGTTGACGATCAGCCGGTAACCGAACTCGTCGGCCAGCCGGATGGCGGTGGCGATGTCGTCGGCGCGGTGCGTGTGCTGGCACCAGGGCAGCTCGCCGTCGAGGACCCGGACGAGGACCTCGCAGGTCGGGTCCCGGTCGAAGGGCTCGCCCTTGGCCGCGGCGTGGTCCCGCTTGGCGCGATAGTCCTGCGCCTTCGCCAGCGCGTCGCGGATGACGGCGGCAACGCCCTGCCGCGTGGACGGCAGCTGCTTCTTGTCGCCGTACACCCGCTTGGGGTTCTCGCCCAGCGCGCTCTTCACGCTGGCCGGCGACTTGACGATCATCTCGTCGACGACGCGCCCCCACGTCTTGATCGCCACGGTCTGCCCGCCGATCGGGTTGCCGCTGCCCGGCTTGACCACCACCGCCGTGACGCCGCCGGAGAGGGCATCCTGGAAGCCCTGGTCGGCGGGGTTGATGGCGTCCAGCGCCCGCATCCGCGCGCCGTTCGGGTCGGTCATCTCGTTCGTGTCGTCGCCGGCCCAGCCCTGCGCCTCCTCGTCGATGCCGACGTGGGCGTGCGCGTCGACGAACCCCGGAAGCACCCACTTGCCGGACGCGTCGATCACGGTGACGTCGCTGGGGAGCTGTACGTCCGAGCCGACTGCGGTGATCACGCCGTCGGCGATGACCACCGTGCCGTTCTCGATCACGGGTGCGTCGACGGGGACGATCCGCCCTCCGGTGATGGCCACTGTTCCGGCGAGTTGAGTCATGAAGTCCAACGTAATCGGCGAGTGCGGCGGGGCTGAACGCGGCACCGACTGCGGGTTGTCGAGTTCGTGCTTTCATGTGCACTTGCCGGGTTGAAAGCGGCGGCGACGGAGGTCGTCCGGGCGCTGTCTTGGCTCCGGTTGCCGGGTTGCGGTCGCGCCGATGGTTCGGTTCGCTCGCTTCCGCGATTTGCGAGAATTGCCTTACGGAATATGGGCAAACAGCTTGATCTTGTCAGATGGTCCTGCTATATTGAACGCATGTTCTCACACGAAGCCGGTGCCGGGCCGCGGGTGCTGCTCGCCCGCCTCGTCGAACTCGTCGACGACCTCCAGGCCCTGGACCTGACCCCCTCCACGGATGAGGAGGTGCTCGACCTCCTGCGCGAACTGGAGACCCAGAAGCGCCGGCTGCCCACCGTGGAACACACCGCCATCGGCGAGGTCGAGACCCGGCAGCTGGCCCACGAACGGGCCTGCCGGGACACCGCGGCGCTGCTGCGGCAACTGCTGCGCCTCGAACCGACCCAGGCCCGCGCCCGGGTCCGCGCCGCCGCCGCGCTCGGCCCCCGCCGCTCCCTCACCGGGGAACCGTTGCCGGCCATCCACCCGCAGACCGCCGCCGCCTGCGCCGCCGGAACCATCTCCCAGCGGCACGCCGCCGCCATCACCGCCACCATCGACACCCTCCCCGCCGCCATCCAAGCCGAACTGGACACCACGGTCGAAGGCATCCTGCTCGACCACGCCCACGACCTGGACCCCAAACTGCTCCGCGTCGCCGCCCGCGACCTGGCCGCCGCCCTCGACCAGGACGGGATCCTCGCCCAGCACCGCGACCGGCAACGCCACCGGGCACTCACCGTGCACCAGCACGCCGACGGCACCGCCACCATTCACGGCCGCCTCGACGCCATCGGCACCGAACTGCTCCTCACCTACCTCGACTCCGCGGCCCGCCCCCGCCCCGCCGCCAACGGCTCGAAAGACCCCCGCAGCGCCGCCCAACGCCGCCACGACGCGGTCAACGACGCCTTCCACACCCTGCTCCGCTCCGGGGTGCTGCCCGACTGCGGCGGCGTCGTCGCCTCGATCATGCTCACCATGACCGAGCAGCAGCTCAGCTCCCACCACGGCACCGTCACCACCGGCCACGGCGCCCGGATCACCGTCCCCGAAGCCCTCACCCTGCTCGGCGACGCCCAACTCACCCCCATCACCCTCACCAAAACGAAGAAGATCACCGCCTACGGCGACACCCACCGCATCTTCACCCAAAACCAGCGACTAGCCATGACCGCCCGAGACGGCGGCTGCTCCTTCCCGGCCTGCGACACCCCACCCGCCTGGTGCCAAGCCCACCACGTCACCGACTACCAGATCACCCGACACACCCGCGTCGACGACGGCACACTCCTGTGCGGATACCACCACCGCGAACACCCCAACCTCGGCTGGACCTGC
>JAVHVL010000241.1:0-4636 GCA_032160565.1 Pseudonocardiales bacterium
GGTCGCGTTGGCGGCGGCTGCCGACGCCCTGCGCGCGGCCACCGCGCCGATGGTCGTCATCGGACGGGGCGTGCGCAACGCCGACTGCCTCGACGCGGCACTTCAACTCGGACGCCGCGTCGGCGCCGTGTTCGCCACGACGCTCGGCGGCCGCACGGCACTGCCCGACGAGCCCTTCGACGTGGGCGTGATCGGAATGATGGCCGACCCGACCGCCCGTGCGCTCGCGGGTCGCGCCGACGTCGTCCTGGTACTCGGCGCGGCACTGGATCGGTACAACTGCGACGGCGGCGATTTCGCGCGCAACGCACACGTGATCCGCGTCGACAGCCGCCCACCCGACGAGCTGTGGAGCCCGAGCGAGCGGACCACCTGGCTGACCGGCAGCGTGTCCGACATTGTGCCCGCACTCACCGCACGGCTGCCCGAGGCAGCCGCTCGGCCGCCCGAGGCGGCCGGCATCCGGACCCCCGAGGTACGTGCGGCGCTGGCTGCGGAACGGGCACGTCAAGACGCGCTCGCCGACCTGCGCCCGGCAGACGGCGCCAACCCCTGGGCGATGGTTGCCGAGTTGGACGGCGCGCTGCCCGCGGACGCCTACGTGGTCGTCGGGATCGGGCATTTCTGGTATTTCGTGGCGCCGTACCTCCGGCCCGCGCCGCGGCGCACGTTTCACTTCGCGTGCGGCTTCGGGCTCATCGGGCAGGCGCTACCCGTGGCGGTGGGGGCAGCGGCCGCCGTCGGTGAGCAGCACCCGGTCGTCGCGATCGAGGGCGACGGCAGCCTGCCGATGAACGTGCAGGAGCTTCAGGCCGCCGTACGCCACGGCGTCGATCTGCTGCTCGTCGTGATGAACAACCAGGCATACGGGTCGGAGTACCACAAGCTCGCCCTGGCCGACCTCGACGTGGCCGGCAGCGAGTTCGACACGGTCCCGTTCGACGTCGTCGAGGTGAGCAGGGCGATGGGTGCGACGGCGCGACGTGCCGCCGACCCGCATGAGCTAGGCGCGGCGTTGCGCGAACTGTTGCCGCTGCCCGGCGTACGGGTGATCGACTCGCAGATCTCCCGGTCCACTCTGAGCGAGGTGTACGAGCGGCAGCACGGACGCCCGGCGAACCACTAATCCCACTGACCGGCACGCGACCGGTACGCGCCACCCGTCAGCCGCGAGGGTGCCCCATGACCGTTGACGCCATTGAGAGTCCGGATGTCATCGTGGTCGGAGCGGGAGCCGCCGGACTCGTTGCGGCGGCAACCGCGGCGAGCGAGGGCGCCACTGTGGTCCTGCTCGAACGCGGCGAGGCCCCCGGCGGCACCGCCGTCCATTCGATCGGCGAGTTCTGGATTCCGAACAACCGACATCTGCGCGAACGCGACATCGCCGACCCGCGAGGCGACTGCCTGCAGTTCATGGCACGGCTCTCCTATCCGGATGCCTACCGGTGCGACCATCCGAGACTGGGGCTGCCGGACCTGCAGTACGAGCTGCTCGCGACCTTCTACGACCGGGCCGCCGAGGCGGTCGAACACCTCGAGCAGATCGGGGCATTACGCACTCGGATCAGCCCGGCCGCGTACGGCGATCCCCTCGGGCATCCGGAGTACCACGCCGAGCGGGCCGACAACCTCGTGCCGCAGGGGCGGCACCTCATCGTCGACGACGGGGATCCGGCGTTCGGGCCGCGCGGCGCGGCGTACGTCGATCAGCTCGTGACCTATCTCCAGCGGCACGATGTCGAAGTCCGCCCACGGCAGCGCGTCGTCGAGGTCTTCAGTGGCGGTGACGGCCACGTCGAGGGGGTCGTCGTCGAAGCCGAGGAGGGGGTGATGAGCATCCGAGCCAGACGCGGCGTCGTCTTCGCGACCGGCGGTTTCGGCCACGATGCGCAGATCTGCTCGGCCTACTTGCCGGCACCGGTCGACGCCGTCGCGTCGGTCACCACCAACACCGGGGACTTCCTGCGCATCGGGATGAGCCTCGGCGCCGCGCTCGGCAACATGACGGCCGCCTATCTGGGCAACGCCGCGTTCGAGCTCGGCATAGCAGCGGACCGGATTCCGCAGCTCATCCACTTTCCCTTCGGCGACAGCATGATCTGGGTCGACCGGACCGGGCATCGCGTCGTCAACGAGAAGGGGCTCTTCACCGAACGCGCCCAGGCTCACTTCTGGTGGGATACCGAGGCCTGCCGGCACAGCAGGCGGATCCTCGTCCAGGTCTTCGACCGCACCGTCCGCGAGCATCCCGCGGCCCGCTACCCGATGCCCGACTCGCAGACCGGCGACGCGCACGTGCTGGCGGGCCGAACCTGGCGCGAGCTGGCAGACGCCATCGACGCCCGGCTCGCCGAGCTGGCACCCCGTACCGGCGGAATCCGGCTGGACGAGAATTTCGCGGCCAACCTCGAAAGCTCGGTGTCACGGTTCGACGAGTACGCGCGTTCGGGGCTGGACCGCGACTTCGGTCGCGGGGCGACCGCGATCCAGACCTGTTACGAACCCCGCCTGCACGAGGGCCTTCCGAACGTGACGATGGCGCCGTTCAGTGCGGACGGGCCGTACTACGCAATGCTCATCGGCGCGGCGATGTTCGACACCGCGGGCGGTCCGGTGATCAACAGCCAAGCCGAGGTCATCGACGTGTTGGGCCAGCCGATCCCTGGGTTGTACGGCGCCGGCTGCTGCATCGCCTCGCCCGGGGGTCGCGCGTACTGGTCGGGCGGCGCGCCGATCGGGCTGGCCCTGACGTTCGGGTACGTCGCGGGGCGCAACGCCGCCCGTGGGCCGGACGGCCCCTGACGGGGGCGGCAGGTTTCCTACTGCTGCCGCTGCTCGTGGATGAGCCGCACCAACCACAGCCGGAGGAACTGGGCGAGCGAGTACCGCAGGAAGACAGCCGACCCGGTCACGGCACAGGAGATGCCCACCACCGCGAGGACGAGAGCGTCGTTCTGGGTCAGCGCGTTGTTCGTCCCGTGCGACATGACGTAACCGACTACGCCGAGTGCAATCCCGGCCAGGGCGAGCAGCACGCCGAGGCGTGCCAGCAGGCGGTCACGCCCGATGTTCGGCGCCGGGATCTTCATCTCCGCGATCTGCTCGCGGAAGGCCTCCGCGCGGGACGTCTGCGGTGCATCGACGGTCATGACTCTCCTCGACAGCGTTGTCGTGCCCACGCCAGCGGGCACGCCGGCCTCTTCCGGCCGAGCGAGATCGGCTCAGGCAGTCACTGTCCCGCCACGCAGGTCCGCCGGTCAACGAGCAGTCTCACCCAATGGCATTCGTCAGGGCACAGGTGGCGTTATCGGGGCCTACCCTGCGTACATGGACTCGATTGCCACTGCGGTGGCGGCGATCGCCGCCGGGCGCCCCGTCGTCGTGGGCGCCGTCGAGGACCGCGAGAACGAGGGCGATCTGGTCGTCGCGGCCGAGATGATCACGCCGGCGCTCGTGGCGTTCATGATGTCCGAGTGCCGCGGGCTGATCTGCGTGCCGCTGGCAGCGGCGGCGATCGAGCGCCTGGACCTGCGGCAGATGACGGCGCACAACACCGAGAGCATGAGCACCGCGTTCACCGTGTCGGTGGATGCCCGCGCAGGCGTCACGACGGGAATCTCGGCCGCCGATCGGGCCCACACCATCCGGCTGCTCGCCGCGCCGGAGACCGCACCGAACGAGATCAGCCGCCCGGGGCATGTGTTCCCGCTACGGGCTCGCGAAGGAGGCGTGCTCCAGCGGGCCGGCCACACCGAGGCCGCGGTGGACCTCGCGCGCCTGGCGGGGCTGGCGCCCGCCGGCGTCATCTGCGAGATCGCCAACGCCGACGGCACGATGTCGCGCCTGCCCGAGCTCCTCGAGTTCAGCCGCCGTCACGAGCTGCCGATCATCTCGATCGCCGAGCTCATCCGGCACCGGCTTCGCTCGGAGCAGCAGGTCGCGCGGGTCACCACGACCACGATGCCGCTGGATCAGGGCGACTTCCGCGCGGTCGGCTACCGGAGCCTGATCGACGCCACCGAACATCTCGCGCTCGTCATGGGAGAGATCGGCGATGGTCAGGATGTGCTGGTTCGGGTGCATTCCGAGTGCCTGACCGGGGACGTCCTGGGATCCCGCCGCTGCGACTGCGGCGACCAGCTGCAGACGTCGCTGGCCGCCGTCGCCGCTGAACGACGCGGTGTGGTGCTCTACCTCCGTGGTCACGAGGGGCGCGGCATCGGCTTGCTGCACAAGCTCGAGGCCTACAACCTGCAGGACGGTGGCGCGGACACGGTCGATGCCAACCTCGAGCTGGGGCTGCCGAGCGATGCTCGCGAGTACGGCACCGGCGCGCAGATCCTGGTGGATCTGGGGGTCCGCACCATGCGGCTACTGACGAACAACCCGACGAAGCGCGCCGGCCTCGAGGGTTACGGGCTGGAGATCGTGGGGCGGGTGCCGCTACGGATCAGGCCGAACAGACACAATCTGCGCTACCTGCGCGTCAAGCGAGACCGGATGGGCCACGACCTCCCCGGCCTGCCCTGGTACGACGACGACGTGTCGTGGGCGTCGCTGGCGTCCCGACAGCGCCCAGTCGACGAGGACCCCGCACCGTCGCCGGATTCCCGCGCGATGTACGGCCTCTACCCGG
>JAVHVL010000247.1:0-3433 GCA_032160565.1 Pseudonocardiales bacterium
CGAACGGTTCAGGCGTCTCGTCGCTTCAGCCGGATCGCCGCGCCCGCGACCGCGGCTGCGGCCCACGCACACAGCACCAGCAGCCCGGCCAGAGCAGACAGGTGCGTGCCGGTGGGGTGGCCCCAGAAGGCTTCGCCGGCGTTGGACGGAAGGTACGGCCCGATGTTGTCCGACCAGCTCGTCGGCAGCAGGTTCAGCAACGGCGGGATGACGAAGAACAGGGCGACGAGGCTGGAGATGCCCGCGGCCGTGTTGCGCAGCAGCCCGCCCAGGGCCATCCCGGTGATGCCTACCAGAACGAGGTAAGCCCCAGCGCCGACGACCATCCGCAGCGCGTGCGGACTGCTGATCGAGACGCCCAGGTGCTTGCTCGCGAGCAGCGATTGCCCGAGGAAGAACGCCCCGAATGCCGAGGCGACCGAGACCGCGCCGACGACGCCGGCGAACACCCCGAGCTTTGCCCACAGCACCGGCAGCCGTTTCGGCACTGCCGTCAACGAGGCACGGATCATGCCGGTCGCGTACTCGCCGCTGATCAGCAGGACACCGAGGACCCCGACCGCCAACTGGGAAATGTTCACCCCGTTCAGGCTGGTGACCACCGCGTTGAAGCTGGCTCGGTCGCCCGCGGACGCAGTCGCCCAGTGCGAGGCGGTGACCGCACTGATCAGCGCGCCGAGCCCGACCGTCAGGACGACGCTGACGAGCAGCGTGATGTTCGTCGAGCGCAGCGAGCGGAACTTCGTCCACTCGGAACTGACGACGCGAGCCTGGGTGACTTTCATCCCTGGGTAGCGGGGCGTCACATTCAGCTCGGGTCGGGTGAGCGTGCTGGTCATCGTTGGCCTCCCGCGGCCTGGGCGAGCCGCGCGGGCTCCTCGGCGTGGTCAGTGGTGGTGTGAGCGTGGAATTCGACCGAGTCTCGCGTCATCTCCATGAAAGCGTCCTCCAGCGAGGCCTGCTGGACAGCCAGTTCGTGCAGGCGGACGTGGTGCTCGAAGGCCACATCGCCGATCGCTTCGGCACTGACGCCGCGCACCTCGAGCTGGCCGGCTTCCTTGCTCGTGATCGTCACGTCCGGTCCGAGCAGCAGATCACGTAGCTCGGTGGCCTGCGGTGAGCGCACCAGCACGACGTTGCTGGATGCCAGCGCCACGAATTCCTCGACATCGAGATCGGCGATCAGTTCGCCGCGTCCGACGACGATGAGGTGTTGCGCGGTCAACGCCATCTCGCTCATCAGGTGCGAGGAGACGAACACCGTCCGCCCTTCGGCGGCCAGGCCTTTCAGGAGGTTGCGCACCCAGAGAATGCCCTCGGGGTCAAGGCCGTTGATCGGCTCGTCGAGCACGATCGTCTGCGGGTCCCCCAGCAGCGCGGAGGCGATGCCCAGCCGCTGCCCCATGCCCAGGGAGAACCCGCCGGCACGCTTGCGGGCCACCTCGCGCAACCCCACGAGTTCGATGACCTCCGCCACCCTCGACTTCGGCACGCCGTTGGTCTGGGCCAGCGCGAGCAGGTGGTTGTAGGCAGAGCGGCTGGTGTGCACCGCCTTCGCCTCCAGCAGGATCCCCAGCTCCGCCATCGGCACTTGCGCGCGCCGGTAGTCGGCCGCGTTCACCAGCACCGAGCCGGACGTCGGCTCGTCCAACCCGGCTATCACGCGCATCGTCGTCGACTTGCCCGCGCCGTTGGGGCCCAGGAATCCGGTCACGATCCCGGGCTCGACCGTGAACGTCAGGTCATTCACCGCGGTCTTGTCGCCGTAGCGTTTCGTCAATCCACTTACTTCGATCACCGTGCACTCCATTTCGTTCGTTGTCCCACTACGAACGTATGGAGACGCGCGGAGCCGCGGCATCAGCCGCTCGGCCACACTTCGGCCGGCCACGTATGCCGATGGAGGTACGTGACCCACGACCGTCTCAGGGAATCGACCTCGTGAGTGCATCCAGGATCACGCCGAGGCCGAACTCGAACTCGTCGCCGAAGTCGTAGCCGGGCTTGAGGATGTGCTCGCTCGCCATCTCCACGAGGTGCGGGTACTCGTCGGGGGAGAAGCGCTGCATCATCGGTTCCGCAACGTCCGCGACGGTGTCCGGGCCATCGAAGGGTAGCGACGCCTCCTGCAGTGCAAAGCCGTACACGTAGCTGTCGAGCAGGGCATAAGCGTGTGCCGTCATCGCCACCGAGAAGCCCGCCCGTCGCAGCGTGCCGATGGTCGCGTCGTGGTGTCGCAGCGTCGCCGGGCCGGGCGTGCTTCGCGACTCCAGCAGCCCGATCGCCCACGGGTGGCGCCTCAGCACGCGACGTGCTGAGGTCGCGCGGCGACGCATCTCCGACCGCCACTCGCCGTCGGCCGATGGCAGGTCGATCTCGCTGAAGACGAGATCGACGATGCCGTCGAGGATCTCGTCCTTGTTGGCGACGTAGTGATAGAGCGACATCGGCTTGACGTCGAGCTCCTGCGCGAGCGAGCGCATCGTCAGCGCCCCGATCCCCGACGCATCGGCGATCGCGACGGCCCCGCGCAACACCCGCGCCCGGGTGAGCGGAGCGCGATCGCCCCGACTCTTGCTGACTGGTTTCGCCATCTCGCCCCCGGGCGTTAGTGGTTTCGTACTTAGTACGATAGCGTGGCCGTACTAAGTACGGTGGGCCCGCCCCATCGAATCGAAGGGGAGCTTCATGGGATCTGCAAGAGAGCGCGCCGCAACGGGCGACGCCGCCACCGCGGCCGGCACGATGCGGGCGATCGTGCAGGACAGGTACGGCTCCGCCGACGTCCTGCGCCTGGCCCGGATCCCCGCACCGGAGATCGCCGACAACGAGGTGCTGCTCCGAGTGCATGCGGCAGGTCTCGACCGGGGCACGTGGCATCTGATGACCGGGCGGCCGTACCTGCTCCGTCTCGGCTTCGGGATGCGCCGGCCGAAGAACCCGGTCCCCGGGCTCGATGTCGCCGGCACGGTCGTCGCGGTCGGCGCGGCGGTGACCAGGTTTGCCGTAGGTGACGAGGTGTTCGGCAGCGGCCGAGGCTCCTTCGCCGAGTACGCCTCGGCCCGAGAGGACAAGCTGGCCCGCAAGCCGGCGAACATCACGTTCGAGCAGGCCGCCGTGGTTCCGGTGTCAGCGGCCACCGCGCTGCAGGCCCTGAGCGACGTCGGCCGTGTCGAGCAGGACCAGCGGGTGCTGATCATCGGCGCGTCGGGTGGCGTCGGCAGCTACGCCGTGCAGCTGGCCAAGGCCTTCGGGGCAGAGGTCACCGGCGTGTGCAGCACCGCGAAGCTCGGTCTGGTGCGGTCCCTCGGCGCCGAGCACGTCATCGACTACACCGAGGGCGACTTTGCCGACGGCGTCCACCGCTACGACCTCATCCTCGACATCGCAGGAAACCCGACCATCTCGCGGCTGCGGCGCGCGCTCACGCCCA
>JAVHVL010000315.1:0-3046 GCA_032160565.1 Pseudonocardiales bacterium
GGCCGAGACCGGCCGGCCGCTTCTCGCCCTGCGCCGCCCCGGTTGGACCCCGCAGCCCGGCGACCGCTGGCAGCGCGTACCGGGAATCGGCGCCGCCGCCGCAGTCGCCGCCGCGTTACCGGCCGGCTGCGTCTTCGTGACCACCGGCCGCCGCGACCTCGCTGCCTTCGCCGGCGACTCCGGCCACGACTACCTGGTCCGTACCGTCGACCCGCCGTCGGCCCCTACCCCGCCGCACATGGCGCTGCTGCTGGACCGCGGCCCGTACACCGTCGCGGGCGAGGCGGCGCTGATGCGCGAGCACGCCGTCACGGCGCTCGTCACGAAGGACAGCGGCGGCGAGATGACGCGAGCCAAGCTGGTGGCCGCCCGCGCGCGCGGCATCCCGGTCGTCATGGTGGACCGGCCTCCGCTGCCGGTGGGGGTGCCGGCCGTGGCGACGGTGACCGAGGCTATGGAGTGGCTGGATCGCCGGCGGGATAGCGCCGCGGGGTGAACACGCGCGGCACCCCGCCCGGCCCCGGCACGGTGCGGGTCTGCGACGAGCCGATGATCAGCAGGCAGCGCATGTCGACGGTCCCGGGGTCCAGCTCGCCGAGCGTCGTGACGTGGACCGTCTGCTCGTCCGAGCCGACCGCGCGGCCTACGACCACCGGGGTGTCCGGCGCCCGGTGCCGCAACAGCAGGTCAACCGCGTCGGCGAGCTGCTGCCGCCGCGTCTTCGACGCCGGGTTGTAGACGGCGATGACGAGGTCGGCCCGTGCGGCGGCGTCGAGGCGGTCTGCGACGATGCGCCACGGCTTGAGGCGGTCGGACAGCGAGATGACCGCGAAGTCGTGGCCGAGCGGCGCGCCGACCTGGCTCGCGACGGCCTGCGCGGCCGTCAGGCCAGGCACGACGCCCACCTCGACGGCGGCGTAGCGCTCCTGCACAGCCGCCTCGACCACGGCGCTCGCCATCGCGAACACACCGGGGTCGCCGGAGGACACGACGGCGACGCGCTCGCCCCGCAGCGCGAGCTCGAGGGCGAACTCGGCGCGTTCGGCCTCGACCTTGTTGTCGCTGGAGTGCCGCTGCTGGCGGGGGTTCACCGGCACCCGGTCGACGTACGGCCCGTAGCCGACGATCGCGTCCGCGGCCGCGAGGACCGCCTGGGCCTGCGGTGTGAGCCAGTCGCGATCGCCCGGCCCCAGCCCGACGACGTCCACCCGCCCGGTCCGGTCCGCAGGCGCGGCTGCCGCGGGCCCCGGTGCCTGGAGGCCGCCGGAGGCCACCGCTCCCGGCACCAGCACGAGGGCCATGTAGGGCACGCTGTCCGGGTCGACGTCGGCCGCTGACGCAGTGCGCTGCGCCGCGGCCGACGCGCGCTCCACGTAGCGCGCATCGCCGAGGCGGCCGGCCCGCTTGAGCGCGTCCTGGATGCCCGCGAAGTGCCGGCTGACCTTCATGATCGCGGCCGCGTCCGTGCCCCGGAGCCGCTCGGCCAGCACGTCGGGGGGCAGCGTCCCGGGCAGCACCGTGAGCACTTCGTCCCCCTCGACGAGCGGCGTGCCGACGGCGGCGGAGGCGGCGCTGACCGACGTCACGCCGGGCACGATGTGCGTCTCGTACCGGCCGGCGAGGCGCTTGTGCATGTGCATGTAGGAGCTGAAGAACAGCGGATCGCCCTCGGCGAGCAGCACGACGTCGCGCCCGGCCTCCAGGTGCGCGGCCAGCCGGTCGGCGGCGGCGGCGTAGAAGTCCGCGATCGCGCCCGAGTAGCCGCCGGGGTGGTCGGTGGTCTCCGTGGTGACGGGGTAGACGAGCTTCTCCTCCACCTGCCCGTCGCGCAGGTACGGCTCGGCGATCCCCCGCGCGATCGAGCGGCCATGGCGCGCACAGTGGTAGGCGATCACGTCGGCTGCCGCGATCAGCCGCGCCGCCTTGACGGTGACCAGCTCCGGGTCACCCGGACCGAGCCCGACGCCGTAGAGGACGCCCTTCACGAGTGTCACTCGGTGCCCATTTCTCGCTCAACAAGTGTCACTCGGTGCCCATTTCTCGCTCCACAAGTGTCACACGGTCTCACTCGCAATCGCGTTCACAGCCGCGACCGCCATCGCGCTGCCGCCGCGCCGGCCGTGCACGACCAGGTGCTCCAGGTCCGTATCCGCCAGGGCCCGCTTGGACTCCGCGGCGCCGATGAACCCGACCGGGACGCCGATGATCGCAGCCGGTCGCGGCGCTCCGCCGGCGATCAGGTCGAGCAGGCGGAACAGGGTGGTCGGGGCGTTGCCGATCGCGACGACGGCGCCGGCGAGGCGCTCGCCCCACAGCTCGATCGCGGCTGCGGAGCGGGTGTTGCCGATGCGCGCCGCTATGCCGGCGACGGCGGGGTCGGCGAGCGTGCAGACCACCTCGTTGCCGGCCGGCAGGCGCGGGCGGGTGATGCCGCTGGCCACCATCTGCGCGTCGCACAGGATCGGCGCGCCGGCCTGCAGCGCGGCCCGGGCCTTGGCCACGACGTCGGTCGAGTAGGCGATGTCCGCGGCGAGGTCGACCATGCCGCAGGCGTGGATCATCCGGACCACGACGCCGGACACATCGTCGGGGAAGCGGGTGAGATCGGCCTCGGCGCGGATGGTGGCGAACGAGCGGCGGTAGATCTCGGCGCCGTCGGTGACGTAGTCAGCCATGGACGGCGTACCCCTCAGTCGTGGCGATCACGTCGACCTCGGTGTCGCGCGGCCGGCCGCAGCGCCGCTCGCAGCCGCTCCAGCGGACCCGCCGCCCCGGCCAGCGATCCGGCGCGGTGCGGGCGTCGGCCTGCACGTCGCCGAGGGCCTTGGCGCAGCCCGGGCGACCGGTGCAGGCGCTGACGCGGAACCAGGGTGAGCTCTCGTCGACGCCGAGCCCGGCAGCGGCGGCCTCCTCGGCGAGCGCGGCCGGGTCGGTCAGGTCGGGCACGACGATGCTGCGCCACGGCGTGATGCGCAGCCCGCGGGGCCCGGCGCCGGTCGCGAGCAGGTCGGCCTGCTCTGCGGTGAGCCGGCCTAGCGGCGCCAGC
>JAVHVL010000353.1:0-5776 GCA_032160565.1 Pseudonocardiales bacterium
GACCCGCTGCCGACCGGCGACGGGATCGCGTGGAGCATCGACTCGGCGACCGGCCCGCTCACCTGCGGGATCGCCGCCGACGTCCTCTCCTGCACCGGAACGCTCGGTGCCGGTGAAGTGGAGACCGTGCACATCAGCAGCGACACCGTGTTCGCCAGCTGCGGTACCTACGACAACACCGCGACGTTGACGGCGCAGAACGGTGGCGAGCAGGCGCCGCAGGGCTCGGCCAGCACCACGGTCGAGTGCCCGGACGTGTCGCTCACCAAGACCGCTGACGCGGCGACGGTGAACGCCGGCGAGGGTATCGGCTTCACGGTGACCGCGAGCAACGCTGACGGGCAAGGGACGGGCACCGCGACGGACGTCGCGATCAACGACCCGCTGCCCGGTGGTAACGGCATCGAGTGGTCGATCGAGTCCGGCCCGCCGAACTGCGCGATCACCGGGGCCGCTCCGGACCAGGTGCTGGCCTGCTCCGCAGTCGACCTCGGGCCCGGTGACACCGAGGTGGTTCACCTGGTCAGCGGCACGGCGTTCGTCAGCTGCGCGACAGACGACAACACCGCGACGCTGAGCCTCAGCAACGGACCGCTGGTGCAGCAGGAGATCGACGCGGAGCCGGTCCCGGCCACGCTGACCGCCTCCGCCTCCACCGAGGTCCAGTGCGCGGCACTGGCGATCACGAAGGTTGCCGACGACGCCAGCGTCAACGCCGGCGATGCCCTCGGGTTCACGGTCAACGCGACCAACGCCGGTCCGGGGACTGCGGTCCAGGCCGTCATCGAGGATCCGCTGCCGACGGGTAAGGGCGTCAGCTGGGCGATCAGCCCGGCCTACACGGGCCCCGGTGCCTGCGTGGTCGGCGGCACCAGCTCCGACCCGGTGCTCGTCTGCGAACTCGGTGATCTTGCCGCCGGGGCAGACGTGACGGTGCACGTCACCAGCGCGACGACGGACGTCAGCTGTGCGGTGTACGACAACACCGCAACGCTGCTGGCCGACAACGCGCCGTCCGTCACAGCGAGCGCCAGCGCCACCGTCGCCAACTGTGCGGGTGTCCTGCCGGAGGGGCCGGTGACCAAGCCCAAGCCGCAGACGGGGCCGCTCGCGGAGACCGGTGCCGGCCCGCTCGGCAGCGAGCTCGGCTGGGCAGTGGGTCTGGTCGTCCTCGGTGGGCTGCTCCTGGCCGCGACCCGGCGCCGGCGCACGGACGAGCAGTAGCACTGACGCAGTAGCAACACAGCACTGACGCAGTAGCGGCCAGCCGGCCGCAGCAGTCCGCAATTCGCGGGCGGCTGCGGCCGGCTGCTGCGTTCAGGCTCCTCGCGCAGTCGTCGTCGGTAGCCCCGCGTACGCTGGACACATCCCCTCCCGTTACCGGTGTGGGGACGTTTGTGCTGCGCCAAAAGGGTTTTAAGAAGGGTCTTCCATGAGTCTCACGGGTCTGCTCGACGCTGCGCTCGCCGATCAGGCGCTCGTCACGGCCGTCGAGTCGGCCGGCGCTCCGGCGCTCACGATCAGCGGCCCCGCGGCCGTGCAGCCATTCGCGCTCGCCGCCCTGGCCGCCCGCGCCGACCGGCTCGTGTTCGCGGTGACGAGCACCGCGCGCGAGGCCGAGGATCTCGTCGAGTCGCTGCGCTGCCTGCTGCCCCCGGACGCGGTGGCGGTCTACCCCGGCTGGGAGACGCTGCCGCACGAGCGGCTCTCCCCGCGCGCCGACACGGTCGGGCAGCGGCTGGCGGTGTTGCGCCGGCTCGCCCATCCGACCCCCAGCGGGGAGGACCCGGCCAGTGGCCCGCTCTCCGTCGTCGTCGCACCGGTTCGTTCGCTGCTACAGCCCCAGGTGCCCGGGCTGGGTGATCTCGAGCCCGTCGCACTCCGCGCCGGTGACACCGGTCGCGAGCTCACCCAGATCGTCACCGACCTGGTGGCCGCGGGCTACTCGCGCGCCGACCTGGTCGAGCGGCGCGGCGACTTCGCCGTGCGCGGCGGCATCCTCGACGTCTTCCCGCCTACCGAGGAGCACCCGCTCCGGGTGGAGTTCTGGGGCGACGACATCGAGGAGATCCGGTACTTCAAGGTCGTCGACCAGCGCTCGCTCGAGGTCGCGCCGCACGGCCTGTGGGCGCCGCCCTGCCGCGAACTGCTGCTCACCGCCGACGTCCAGGCACGCGCGGCGGCGCTGTCGGTCGACTACCCCGAGCTCGCCGAGCTGCTGGACCCGATCAGTCGGGGCGAGGCCGTCGAGGGGATGGAGGCGCTCGCCCCGGTGCTCGTCGACCGGCTGGACCTGGTGCTGCACGAGCTGCCCTCCGGCGCACACGTCGTGCTGTGCGACCCCGAGCGGGTGCGTGCCCGTGCCGCCGACCTGGTCAGTACGTCGGCGGAATTCCTCGAGGCGTCGTGGGCCGCCGCGGCCGGCGGCGGGAAGGCTCCGGTCGACCTCGGGGCCGCGTCGCTCCGGCACCTGGACGACGTCGCTGCCGAGGCATCGGAACTCGGCCTGCCCTGGTGGGGCATCACCCAGCTGCGCGGCGACACCGAGCTCGACCCGGCGGTGCGGGTCAGCTCGTTCGAGGCGGCGCCCGCCTACCGCGGCGACACCGAAGCCGCGATGTCCGACCTGCGGGGCTGGGCGCGCGAGGGCTGGTCGGTGGCGCTGGTGTTCGACGGGCACGGCTCGGCGCAGCGCGCGGTGGAGCGGCTCACGGCGGCGGAGATCCCGGCCCGCCTCGTGGCGCAGCCCACCGCCGAGGCCGGCATCGTGGAGGTCACCACGGGACGGCTCGAAGGCGGGCTCCTCGCGCCGCCGTTGAAGCTCGCGATGCTCACCGAGGCCGACCTCACCGGCCAGCGCGGCTCGCTCACCAAGGACAGCAGCCGGATGCCGTCGCGCCGGCGCAACGCCATCGACCCCATCCAGCTCAAGGCCGGCGACTTCGTCGTGCACGAGCAGCACGGCGTCGGCAAGTACGTCGAGATGGTGCGCCGCACGATCAACGGCGGCGAGCGCGAGTACCTGATCATCGAGTACGCGCCCGCCAAGCGCGGCCAGCCCGGCGATCGGCTGTTCGTCCCCACCGACGCCCTCGACCAGGTCACCAAGTACGTCGGTGGCGAGTCGCCGTCCCTCAACCGCCTCGGCGGCTCGGACTGGGCGAAGACGAAGGGGCGGGCGCGCAAGGCGGTCAAGGAGATCGCCGCCGAGCTGATCCGCCTCTACAGCGCGCGGATGGCCACCCGCGGCCACGCGTTCGCCCACGACACGCCGTGGCAGCGGGAGCTCGAGGACGCCTTCGCCTACGTCGAGACGCCGGACCAGCTCGCCGCCATCGACGAGGTCAAGGGCGACATGGAGCAGCCGCTGCCGATGGACCGCATCATCTGCGGCGACGTCGGCTACGGCAAGACGGAGGTGGCCGTGCGCGCCGCGTTCAAGGCGGTGCAGGACGGCAAGCAGGTGGCCGTCCTGGTGCCCACCACGCTGCTGGCGCACCAGCACCTGCAGACGTTCTCGGAGCGGATGGCGCAGTTCCCCGTGACGATCCGCGAACTGTCCCGCTTCACGCCGGGGTCGGATGTCGATGCGGTGCTGAGCGCGATCGTCGACGGCAGCGTGGACATCGTCATCGGCACGCACCGCCTGCTGCAGCAGACCGTCCGCTTCAAGGATCTCGGGCTGGTGGTCATCGACGAGGAGCAGCGCTTCGGCGTCGAGCACAAGGAGTACCTGAAGTCGCTGCGCACCGCGGTGGACGTGCTGACGATGTCCGCCACCCCCATCCCGCGCACGCTGGAGATGTCGCTCACGGGCATCCGCGAGATGACCACGATCCTCACCCCGCCCGAGGAGCGGCACCCGATCCTCACGTTCGTCGGCGCCTACGACAAGCGCCAGATCGCCGCCGCCATCCACCGCGAGCTGATGCGCGACGGGCAGGTCTTCTACATCCACAACCGGGTGGAGTCGATCAACCGGGCAGCCGCGCAGCTCGCGGAGATCGTGCCCGAGGCCCGCATCGCCGTCGCGCACGGGCAGATGGGGGAGGGGCAGCTGGAGCAGATCATGCTCGGCTTCTGGGAGAAGAGCTACGACGTCCTCGTCGCGACCACGATCGTGGAGTCCGGCCTGGACATCCCCAACGCCAACACGCTGATCGTCGACCGAGCCGACATGTTCGGCCTGTCCCAGCTGCACCAGCTGCGCGGACGGGTCGGTCGTGGCCGCGAGCGCGGGTATGCCTACTTCACCTACCCCCCGGAGCGGCCGCTCACCGAGACCGCGTACGACCGGCTCGCGACGATCGCGCAGCACACCGAGATGGGCGCCGGCATGGCCGTGGCGATGAAGGACCTCGAGATCCGCGGCTCCGGCAACCTGCTCGGCGGCGAGCAGTCGGGTCACATTGCCGGCGTCGGTTTCGACCTGTACGTGCGGCTGGTGGGCGAGGCCGTGGCCGACTTCCGCGGCGAGGCCGCCGAGGTGGAGTACGCCGACGTGAAGGTCGACCTGCCCGTCGACGCGAACCTGCCGGTGGAGTACCTCCCCGGCGAGCGGCTGCGCCTGGAGGCCTACCGCGCGCTGGCCTCCGCGGCCACGGACGAAGCCGTCGACGCGGTGCGGGCCGAGCTGATCGACCGCTACGGCCCCATCCCGGAACCGGTGGAGAACCTGCTCGCCGTGGCGCGGTTCAAGGTGGTGTGCCGGCGCTACGGCGTCACGGAGGTGTCGCTGCAGGGTCAGTCGGTGCGCTTCACGCC
The DNA here is from genome assembly GCA_032160565.1 of Pseudonocardiales bacterium. Taxonomy (GTDB): domain Bacteria; phylum Actinomycetota; class Actinomycetes; order Mycobacteriales; family Jatrophihabitantaceae; genus RYN-117. The sequence goes on from JAVHVL010000353.1 coordinate 4,765, forward strand.
GCTGGAGCTCGCCGAGTCCGCGCAGATCCGGCTCAAGCGCCTCTACGACAAGTCCCTGTACAAGCAGGCGGTCTCCACCGTGGCGGTGCCGCGGCCGAAGGGCGTCGTCAAGCCGGACGGCTCGTTCGCGATCGCGTCCTTCGGCGGTGAGCCGCTGCGCGACATCCCGCTGCTGAACTGGTGCGCCGAGGTGCTCGCCGCGGTCACCGGAAAGTGACCTGCGCGAGGCGCGGGCACCGCCGCGTGAGATTCTGTAGCCGCCATACCGCCTCAGGGGGAGCCGTCACGTGAGACTTCGCATGCTGTCCGCGGTCACCGCAGCAGTGCTCGCGGTAACCGGCCTCAGTGCGTGCCGCTCCAAGGTCGGGGCCGCCGCGGTCGTCGACGGCAAGCGCATCAGCGAGTCGGAAGTGCAGTCGTACCTGACGAGCACCGGGCCGACGAAGGCCGCGCTGGACCGGGCCAAGCAGGCCGGCCAGACCCTGGTGCCGAGGTCGCTCGCGGCGAACACGCTCGTTCAGCAGAAGGTGTTCGAGCAAGCGCTCGCGCGTACGGCGGGCGGTGTTCCTCCGGCGGACGCCCTCAACGCGTTGCACGACAAGGCGGCGTCGACGCTGCTGGGCACGACCGAGGCGGGTGCGGTGCTCGACAAGGACATCGCCAGCAGCCTTGAGGCCGAGGGGCTCCAAGCGAAGTTCCTGCCGCTGTTCATCCGCCAGATCGAGCTGGAGTACGCGCTCATCGAGCGGGTCAAGGCAACCACGGCCGCAGAGTTGGCGAAGGTCATCGCGGATCAGCACGTCAACGTCAGCGTGAACCCGCGCTACGGCGCGTGGGACGCCAGCACCTTCCAGCTGTCGACGACGCCCAACGCCGGGCTGCCGGACTTCCTGCAGCCCGCGCCTGCCGCCTCGTCCTCGCCGGCCGCCAGCAGCTGAGGCACGCAATGACCTCGCAGCTGGAGCGCGCGGTCGAGGTGATGGACCGGCTGCGCTCGCCGGGCGGCTGTCCT
>JAVHVL010000382.1:0-5546 GCA_032160565.1 Pseudonocardiales bacterium
CGCTCCGCTCAGACGCGGCTCAGTTCGTCGTAGGCGGCCTGGCCGATGAGAGCGACGAGCTCGGGTCCGTAGGACAGGTAGAGCGCCTCGCCGCCGACGTGCGCCTCGGGGGAGGAGGTGCACCACCAGTGCAGGTCGTGGCCGCCTTCGCCCCATCCGCGCCGGTCGAACTCCGACACCGACGAGACGAGGACGCGGGTGCCGTCGGGCCGATCGACCCAGTCCTGCTCGCGGCGCACGGGGAGCTGCCAGCAGACCTCCGGCTTGGTCTCGAGCGGGTGCCGGCCGGTGCGCAGCGCGAGCGCGTGCAGCGAGCAACCCTCGCCGCCCGGGAACCCGGGGCGGTTCAGGTAGATGCACGCGCCGTCCACCCGCCGGGTCCGGCGCCGATCCTCGTCGTCGCCGATGCTGTCCTTCTCGACGATGTCGAGCCTGCCCTTCTTGCCCTGCGCGTCGGCCGCGTACTGCCAGGTCTCCGCAGTGAGCTCGGCGGCGAAGCGGCGCACCCGCTTCTCGTCGTCCTTGTCGGAGAAGAACGCGCCGTGCGTGCAGCAGCCGTCGTCCCCGCGCCCGGGCTCCACCCCGTGGCAGCCGCGGCCGAAGATGCACGTCCACCGCGAGCACAGCCAGGTGAGGTCGGCGCGGATCCAATGCGCGGCATCCGCGGGATCGGGGAACTCGACCCACTCGCGCGCGAAGTCCAGGGGCGTTTCGTCGACTGTCCGGTGATGGCTCGGCACCCTTCGAGCCTACGAGAGACTCGCTAGGGTCGGACACATGCGGCTCGGTGTACTCGACGTGGGTTCGAACACCGTCCACCTGCTCGTTGTCGACGCCCACCGCGGTGCGCAGCCGACGCCGCAGCTGTCGCACAAGCGCCAGCTGCGCCTGGCCGAGCATGTCGACAAGCGCGGCGACCTCGCGAAGGCCGGTGCCGACGCGCTCATCGCGGCGACGATCGACGCCCGCAAGCAGGCCAAGGAGCTCGGCTGCGACGAGCTGCTCGCCTTCGCCACCTCCGCCGTTCGCGACGCGCGCAACTCGGGCGAGGTGTTGAAGCGGGTGGGCAAGGAGGCGGACGTCGACCTCACCGTGCTCTCCGGCGAGGACGAGGCGCGGCTGACCTTCCTCGCCGTTCGCCGCTGGCTGGGCTGGAGCGCCGGCAACCTGATCTGCCTCGACATCGGCGGTGGCTCGTTGGAGCTCGGCGCGGGGACCGACGAGGACCCGGCCTTCGCCGTGTCGCTGCCGTTGGGTGCGGCCCGCCTCACCCGCGACTGGTTCCACTCCGATCCGCCGGGCAAGTCGTCGGTGGCCGCGCTGCGCGAGCACGTCGATGCCGCGCTGGACGAGCCCGTCAAGATGCTGCTCTCCGACGGGCCGCCGGATCGTGTCGTCGCCACCAGCAAGACGTTCCGCACCCTCGCCCGCCTCGCCGGCGCCGCGCCGAGCTCGGCCGGCCCGTACGTCGGCCGGACACTGACCCGCACCGGGCTCGGGCAGGTGAGCGCGTTCATCGCCCGGATGGCGTCGGCCGACCTCGCCGAGCTGGAGGGGGTCAGCGAGGGGCGGGCGCACCAGACCCTCGCCGGGGCGGTCGTGGCGAGCGCCGCCATGGACGCGCTCGGGGTCAGCGAGCTGGAGCTGTGCCCCTGGGCGCTGCGCGAAGGTGTGATCCTTCGCCGCCTGGACTGGCTCACGGGTAACTGACGAGGCGTCAGCGGCTACCCTGCGCGGCTATGGACCCGGACACGCCACCGCTCCGCAGGGGGTTGCAGGCGTCCCGCGCGAAGGTCGGGTTGTCCACCGCGTCGGTCTATCCGGAGAACACGGCGGCGGCGTTCGAGATCGCGGCGAAGCTGGGCTACGACGGCGTGGAGGTGATGGTGTGGACGGATCCGACGAGCCAGGACCCGTACGCGCTGCTGCGGCTGTCGCAGCACTACCACGTGCCGATCCTGGCGATCCACGCTCCATGCCTGATCATCACGCAGCGGGTCTGGACGACCGATCCGTGGACGAAGCTGCAGAAGGCGCAGTTCGCCGCTGAGCTGCTCGGCGCACAGACCGTCGTCGTGCATCCGCCGTTCCGGTGGCAGCGCGACTACGCGCGCGGCTTCCGAGCCGGCATCCAGCGGATGTCCGAGCAGACGGACGTCCGCTTCGCCGTGGAGAACATGTTCCCGTTGCGCGTCCGGGGTCGCGAGGTCTCGGCGTATCAGCCCACCTGGGACGTCGCGTTAGGCGACGAGCCGTACCGCGACTACACACTCGACCTGTCCCACACGGCCGTCTCGCAGTCGGATGCGCTCGCCATGCTTGACGAGATGGGGGATCGGCTCAGCCACTTGCACGTGGCCGACGGCACCGGCCTGACCAAGGACGAGCACCTGATTCCGGGGCGCGGCAACCAGCCCTGCATGGAGGTGCTCGAGTCGCTCGCGGCGCGGGGCTTCGGCGGCCATGTGATCGTCGAGGTGAACACCCGCCGCGTGCTGGACCGCGCCGAGCGGGAGGCCGAGCTGGCCGAGGCCCTGGCGTTCTGCCGCCTGCACCTCGTCGCCGCGCCCGCGACCGCGGACTGACGCGTCGGCGCCGGGCGCGCGTGCGGTGGGGACTGCCTTGACGCGAACGGCGGCGGTCAGTCGGGCAGCAGCGGGACGGTCAGGCCGGGATCGCGGCCGAGCAGTACGGCTCGGGTGATAGCGGCGGTGCCGTAGCGGTCGCGGATGACGTCGACGGCTCCGTCCAGCGTCGTCCCGTCGTACGCCTCGAACGGCAGCTCCAGCTGCACGGCGGCGCTGTCGGTGAGGTTGCTCAGCGAGACGCCGACGAGGGTTATGCCGGACTGCACGATGAGTGGCATGGCCGCAGCGAGCGCCCCGCGGGCGGTGGCGAGCAGCGTCGCCGTCTCGGCGGTGGGCCAGGGCACCGTGTGCGAGCGGGTGGCGCGGGTGAAGTCGCCGAAGCGCAGCCGTAACACCACCGTCCGGCACAGCCGATCGGCGCCGCGCAGTCGACGGGCCACTCTGTCGATGAGGGCGACCAGCGTCGCGTCCAGCTCCTCGGGGCTGCGCACGCCGCGGCCCAGCGCTCGCTGGCTGCCGATCGAGCGCCGCCGCCGGCCGACGACCACCGGCCGGGGATCGCGATTGTGGGCAAGCGCGTGCAGATGCCGGCCGGAGCCGGGCCCGAGCATCGCGACCAGCGCCCGCTCCTCGAGCGCCGCCACTTCGCCCACCGTCGCGACTCCCCGGCTGTGCAGCTTGGCGGCGGTCACCCGGCCGACGCCCCAGAGCCGCTCGACGGGCAGCGGGTGCAGGAAGGCGAGCTCGCGATCGGGCTCCACGACGAGCAGGCCGTCCGGCTTCGCCACCGCGCTGGCCACCTTGGCGAGGAACTTCGTGCGTGCCACGCCGACCGTGATCGGAAGGCCGACCCGCTCTCGAACGTCGCGCCGCAGCCGCACGGCGATCTCGACCGGAGTCCCCGACACCCGCAGCAGCCCGCCGACGTCCAGGAAGGCCTCGTCGATCGACAGCCCTTCGACGATCGGCGTGGTGTCGCGGAAGACGGCGAACACCGCCTTGCTGGCCTGCGAGTACGCGTCCATCCGCGGCGGCACCACCACGGCGTGCGGGCACAACCGGCGGGCCTGGGCGCCGCCCATCGCGGAGCGGACGCCGAACGCCTTGGCCTCGTAGCTCGCTGCCAGCACCACTCCGCCGCCGACGATCACCGGACGGCCGCGCAGCCGCGGCTCGTCGCGCTGCTCGACCGACGCGTAGAACGAGTCGAGGTCGGCATGCAGGATCCGCGCGGCGCCGGTCATGAACATATGTTCGCATAACAAGGCGCGTGCCGTGATCAACTCGCGTCCACTGCGCGCAATGAGGGTGAGCTACGCCGGTCGGTACGTCAGGATCGCGACGCCGCTGTCGGTGATCTGCGACTTGGTGAGCTTCATCGTGCTCTCCCCGTCGGTGAACAACCGCTTGCCGCTGCCCACGACCACCGGGTAGATCATCAGCCGGTACTCGTCGATGAGATCGTGCTTGCGCAGCGACTCGACCAGGTCGCCGCTGCCGGCGATCATCAGGTCCAGGTCCGGCTGCTCCTTGAGCTTCGCCACCGCCGTCGGAACGTCACCCGCGAGCAGCGTCGCGTTCCACTCCATCTTGTCCGGGGTGAGCGTCGTCGATGCGACGTACTTCGCGATCGCGTTCATCCGATCCCCGAAACCGCGCTCGTCGCCGGTCATCGTCGGCCAGGCGGCCTTGAAGCCCTCGTAGGTGACGCGGCCGAGCAGGAGCGCGTCGCACTCGAACAGGTTGTCGTACTGGAAGTCCTGCAGCTCCTCGTTGAAGTACGGGCCGCTCCAGGCGGGCTCCTCCATCACGCCGTCCAGCGTCAGGTACGACACTGCGAAGACCTTGCCCATGTCCGTCTCCCCTTCCGTGTGGTGTCCTGTCAGGCCGACAGGAGTGCGTCGAGCTTGGTGAACGAGCTGCCCCAGCCCTCGCGGGCGCCGCCGAACATCTCCCCGATGAACGGGCCCTGGCGCAGCACCAGGCGGGTGCGGCCGTCCTCGTCGTGGAACTCCAGCCGGACGGTCATGCTGATCCGCGCCTGGCCGGGGATGTTCACCTCTTCCGTGCCGACCAGCAGTTCGTTCTCGACGACCTCGGTGAACGTCCCGTCGACAGGTGACGTGGAATCAGGGTCGGTGTCGTTCACCATCACGAAGCGCTGGTGGCCGCCGACCCGCGCGTCGATGTCCACCGTCTCGCGCGGGACGGACCAGCCGACCGGCCCGAACCATTGCGCCAGCTGGTCAGGGTCGGTGAACGCCTGGTAGACGAGCGCTCGGGGGGCGTCGAAGACGCGGGTGATCTCGAGGTACTGGCCCTCGGCCTGCTCGGTCATGGGTTCTTCCTTTCGGATCCGGGTCGGGTGTTCTGGTCGTGTCGGACGCGCTTCAGGTGGGCGTCGAGCCGGTCGAGGTTGGTGTCCCAAAACCGCCGGTAGCGCTCCATCCAGTCGGTGGCCTCCTTCAGCGGGCCGGCCTCGAGGCTGCTCGAACGCCATTGCGCCGAGCGGCTGCGTGAGATCAGCCCGGCCTGCTCCAGCACCTTCAGGTGCCGCGAGATGGCCGGCAGGCTGATGTCGAACGGTTCGGCGAGCTCGGTGACGGTCGCGTCCCCCTCGGTGAGCCGGGCGAGGATCGCCCGGCGGGTGGGGTCCGCCAGCGCCGCGAAGATCATGCTCAGCCGGTCGGTCGCCATTGTGGTTAACCTGTTCGTTAATTAACTGACGTGTTAAACATAGCGCCGATCCCGCCGCTGTCAACCCCGCTCGGGGGATGATGGCTCGCATGGACGAGCTCGGACGCATCGGCCCCGGCGAGGTCGAGTGGCTGGACGTCGGCCCCGCGGACGCCGACGATCCGCTGGAGCCCGAGCCCCCTGACCGCCACCGCCACCGCCGGCGCCGGCCGGTCATCGCGCTCGTACTGGGGCTGGCCGCCACGCTCATCGTGGTGGCCG
>JAVHVL010000504.1:0-2994 GCA_032160565.1 Pseudonocardiales bacterium
TCGCGGCACGCGCGGTCGGCCGCCCCGTCGACGTCGTCATCGTGGCGCCGGCGCTCAACAGCCGCCTGCGGCACTGGATGTCCGACGGGGATGGCGCCCGGCGGAACGCCGAGGAGCGACTCGAGCGCTCGCTCGGCCTCCTGGCCGATGCCGGGATCGCCGCGTACGGGTGGGTCGGGGACGCGGATCCGTTGGTCGCCCTGGAGGACGCGCTGGCGATCTTCGCGGCCGACCAGCTGATCATCTCGACGCATCCGGAGCAGCGCTCCAACTGGCTCGCCCGCGACGTCGTGGCCCGAGCGCGCGAGCGGTTCGGGCTGCCGGTCGCGCACGTGGTGGTCGAGTCAGGCGTGCGGGACGACCAAGCCGTAGTCGCCGTCATGGCGTAGGTACAGCACCTTGCCGCGGCCGTCCGCGGCGTCGATGAAGTAGAGGAACCGGTGGTTCAGCCAGTCCATCTCCTCGCGGGCCTTCTCCAGCGTGAGCGGCTCGGAGTAGCGGCTCGGCTCGGCGACGACGATGTCGTTCTCGTCCGCGAGCTAGCTGCCCTGCGGATGGATCAGCCAGATGCGACCGTCATCGCGGCGGTAGACCACGACGTCCTCACCGGTGCGCGCGTGCGTGAAGAGGAAGAACTCGAGGTCGAGGTCGATCAGCTCGCGAACCGCTTCGCCGGTCGACAGCGGAACACTCAGGTACGGATGGCGGTGCACGATCCGGCGCTCATGCGGCGGCTTCAGCTTGGCCTCCGGCCGGTCGACGACGTCCAGCGCGACCGGCGCGTTGCGCTGCGCGACCTCTGACTTCGTCACGCGGAGAATCTGCCGGCGCAGCTGGTGTACAGCCTTGTCGATTGCCTCGTCCGGAGCCTTGCCCGCAGTGTGTGCAGCCAGCAGCCGACCCTTGAGGACGAGGCTCGCGTCGACGACGAACGGGCGCGACGCGTTCGTCTCGCGCACGGTCACGCGGACGTTCGTCAGCGGGTCGTCCGTGAAGCGCTGCAGGGATTCGATGCGCTCGCGCGCCTGGTCAAGCTCGATTAGGGCCACGTCTCTCGGTGATAGGCCGGGGCGAGCCGTGGGCAAGACGCTGCTGATTGGCGAGATACCGCCGTCCGGGTGTCAGCAACCCCCGTTCGGCGGTTGAACGGCGTCCGGGCGAACGGTTCTCTCTTGTGATGAGGCTCGTCCGCGGCGTCGTCGTCGCTCTCGCCATCGTCCTGCTGCCGGCCGCGAACGCGAGCGCGACCGTCGTGACACACGGCTACCTGCCGCTGAAGGACGGCACGCAGCTCAGCTACACGCTCACGCTGCCGCGGGCCGCAGGCCATTACCCGGTCGTGATGCAGTACGACCCCTATGCCGCGGGCGCGACGAGCGACCCGACCTGGAACGATGACGGCTACGCGATGCTCGGCGTGAACTTCCGTGGCACGGGCTGCTCGACCGGGACGTTCAACATGGTGCGCGGCGACATCTGGGGCAAGGACGGCGCCGAGGCGGTCGACTGGGCGGCGAAGCAGCCATGGTCGGACGGCAAGGTCGCGATGCTTGGCTTCTCGTTCACGGGAACGTCGCAGATCGCGACCGCCGCGTACGCCGGGCCCGCTCTGAAGGCCATCATGCCCGGCAACGTCTTCCCGGACCTGTACCGCGACATCTCCTATCCCGGCGGCGTCTACAACGCTCTGGACCCCGCGTGGATCGCGGCGGGCCGCCAGTTCGTTGTCGGGACCAACGCCGTGGCGCAGGGCGCGGGCGATCCCAACTGCGACGCGAACGAGGTTCAGTCGCTCACGCCGAACGACGCCCAGACGTTCGACACGACGGCGCACCTGTATCGGGACGACTACTGGGCACATGACCCGCAGTCGCTCGCGCGGCGCGTGCACATTCCGGTGCTCGGCTGCGTCAACTGGCAGGACATGACGGTCTACAGCCGTGCCTTCAACGAGTTCCGCGACGACTTCAATCCCGACACCACCTGGGTCGTAGGCGGCGACGGCCAGCACACCGACTGCCCGATCGCCCGTGCGCGGCGCGTTCGCTTCCTCGACCACTACCTGAAGGGCGCCGACAACGGCTGGCAGGACTCGCCGCACCTTCTGCTGGTGCACGAATACGACAAGTCCCCAGGCCGTGACAAGGTGCCTGACAACGCGGGCTGGCAGACGTCGTTTGCCAAGTGGGCGGACGTCTCCGACGCGATCAAGCCGCTCTCGCTCTGGTTCCGCGCCGGCGGCCGGCTGGACCTGGCGCCGCCGACGAAGGCGGACGCCGCCTCGGACACGTACACCTACCGAGGCGCGCAGGGCGTCAACAAGCCGGAGGTGTATTCGAGCTTGCCGATCGCCCCGGGCAGCGAGGTCACCTACACGACCGGGGCGCTCACCCACGACGTCGAGTTCCTCGGCAGCGGCAGCGCGAATCTCTGGATGGCTTCGACCGCGACCGACACCGACGTCCAGCTCGCTGTCAGCGAGATCCGCCCCGACGGCCAGGAGGAGTTCGTCGCGAACGGGTGGCTCGAGCTGTCGCACCGCAAGCTCGATCCCGAGGGCACGACCACGCTGCGGCCGCAGCACACCTTTCTGCAGGCCGACGCCCAGAGCCTGACGCCCGGGACGCCGGTTTTCGCCCGCGCGGAGATCCAGCCGTTCGACCACGTCTTCCGCGCGGGATCGGCGATCCGCGTCTCGATCGACGCCCCGGCGGCGTCGCTTGTGCCGTATCCCGAGCCTGCCACCAACACGGTCGAGCACACGCCAGGCATGGAGTCCGAGGTCGTCCTCGGCCAGCTGCCGGGCGCGCGGGCGCCGGTCCCGCTGCCGGCCTGCGACGCGCTCCTCTACCAGCCGTGCCGCGCGAACTCGGAGCCCGTGTCCGGCACGATGGACATCCCCGAGGCCTCGCGCTTGCCCGCGCAGGCCGCGCCGGTGCCGAAGTCGGTGGCGTGGCGGCTCGGGCGCCCGCACGTGCGCGGCAGCGCCGGGAC